>AP017964.1:900000-1177500 GCA_037101405.1 Candidatus Megaera polyxenophila
GAGCATTTATAGCTGCTCTTTCTGCAAAAGAACGCAAACTATGATTTTTGTTATTAATCATCGGAATATAACATCTTCTGCCAAGCAGATTTTCTACATAAAGGTTTTGGCGGGCAAAATTAATAGTATCTGCCATATATTTTTCAATACCTGGATATTCCTGAAAATATTTTGCTATATAGTCTGCTGCAGCTTTTTTAGTAATATTGAGATTTTTCGCAAGGCCAAATGAACTAATACCGTAAATAATCCCAAAGTTAATTGCTTTGGCATTTCTTCTTAACTCTGGTGTTACTTTATCCATTTCTACACCAAAAATCTGACTGGCAGTTTGTTTATGGATATCCTCTCCTTTTGTAAATGCTTCTTTAAGAGCCTGTATATTTGCTACATGGCTTAAAATTCTGAGTTCTATTTGAGAATAATCTGCCGAAATTAATTTATACCCTGCAGGAGCAATAAAGGCAGCTCTGATGTTATTACCTTCTGGCGTGCGGATTGGGATATTCTGAACATTTGGGTTATTTGAGCTTAAACGTCCAGTTGTAGTAGATGTTTGTAGAAAAGTGGTATGTAACCTACTAGTTATGGGATCAACTTGTTTAGGCAAAGCATCAGTATAAGTATTTTTTAGTTTTGTTAAATGTCGGTATTTTAAAATTAAGTCAGTAATTTCGTATCCTTCATCACTTAACTTCTCGAGAATTTCTACACCGGTGCCATAGGTTTTCGATTTACCGGATATTTTTGAAAACGGCAACTGCAACTTATCAAATAAAATCCCACCAAGTTGCTTTGGCGATGCAATATTAAATTCTTGCCCGCAGTATGAGAAAATCTCTTTTTCAAGCATCTCTATTTCTTTTTGAAACTCAGTTGATAATTTTTGTAAACACGTGATATCGATTTTAATACCGTAAGCTTCCATGTTATGCAAAATTCTACATAAAGGTAAGTCAATCGTTTTATATAAATGCAGCGTTTTCTGCCTAAAAAGCTGTTTCTGCATTTCGCTATAACATTCAAGAAAATATTGGGATAAGCTTATATCAGGCAAAGATTTATCGATATTTTTCTCGGCATAATAATTTATTATTTCATGAATGGATTTTTCTTTGCTACCTGCAGAAAGGCAATAATCCATAAGGTTTAAATCTTCGAAGCTATTTAACGGGCCAGAAAAATTTTTATATAAATTTTTTAAATTAGCAGTGATTTTTTTTATAGAGTAATTTGCAAATAATTCGTCAATAAAATTGTTGTGGTCTAATACTGTAGAATCATTTTTTGCATAAGAAAACAAATCTACTGCATAAGTTGATTTGTGCGGATTATAATTAAGCAAGTAAATTTGATTTTCTAAAGAAATAGAAACAGTTATATGCGAATCATTTTCTTCTAAAGTTACTGCTACTAAACCAAACCTTTCTATTTTGTTTTTTAACTCAGATAAGGATTGAGCTGAATTAATGGCTATTTTCTTGGGTTGGAACTCTTGTAGTGTCAATTCCTTTGGTATTTCAATATTAACCTTATTCTCAATTTTAATATTAAACAAAGTTTCAATTCTTTTATTTAGAGATTTAAATCCATATTTTGCAATAAATTCAATAATTTTTGATTCTTGCTTACCAGTTAACGCAAATAAATTCAGATTATAAGGAACTTCAACATTTTGATCTAGCCCTACTAGTTGCCAGGATAGAAAAGCTTGAGCTTTGTAGTTGAGCAATAAATCCCTTTGCCTATTATTTTTAACCTGGTCTATACAGTTATATATACCTGCTAAATCCCCGAAATTATTTATTAATTCAGAGGCGGTTTTAGGGCCTATGCCTTTTACTCCTGGAATATTATCGGACGCATCCCCGACAAGAGCTTGCACTTCTCTGACCTTATTTGGTAACACCCCAAATTTTGCTAAAACATCCTCTTGGTGGACAAATTTTGACTTTACCGGATCATAAATTTTAACCCCATCATCCATTAGCTGTAGCAGATCCTTATCAGATGAAACGATAACAGCTTTAACATTATCATCGGTACAATTTTTTGCCAGAGTTGCAATAATGTCGTCTGCTTCAAACCCTTCCTTAGAGAGGACACAAAAATTAAGGGCTTCGGCTGCGCTTTGAACTATCGGTAGCTGAGAAAGAAGTTCTTCTGGAGCAGGGGGACGATGTGCTTTATATTCTTTAAACAAATCATGGCGGAAATTTTTGCCTTTACTATCTAAAACCACTACGGCATATTCTGGTCTAAAATCATTAATTATTTTTAAAAGCATCGAAGTAAAACCATAAATAGCTCCTACTGGCTGCCCGTCCGGCGACATAAGAGGGGGCTGTACATGATACGCTCTAAAAACAAAACCATATCCGTCAATTATTAGCAATTGCTTGTTTTGAGATTCACTATTCATAATATTTTCATTCTCATAACTCAAATTTGTACTACGTTTACCAACCCACAAAGCTTGCCTAGTATAGCTAAGTGGCTAAACAGAATTCAAGCTAAATATAGCGCGTTGGTAAAGATTGATAATATTGTTATAATTTGGCTGCAAGGCAAGCTTTGCATATCAAGAAACTTGCCAATAAACTGATATAGTTTGCTTGACAAACACCTCAGATTCGTTATCATGATATATGAGTTTAAGTTTAGGTGTACGAGTTTCACCTTTCTTAGAGTAACATCCTAGCTTTTAAAAGTGTTGTATTAGTTAGCTATTTAGCCATTTAAAGTTAGTCTGCTGCCGGCCTAATAAAATTTCCAAATAAATATTACTTTTAAGCTGTATAAATGACTTATTTGTTAATCTAGCCAATTTCCAAAATTAATTATTAATTCAATCAAATGACAATAGAAGAAAACGAATATCCAAAAGTTTCCGATAATAATTCCTTAAGTAGAACTTTAAAAATTAGAAAAACTATTAAATCACCGCTTAATCCTTCGGAAGAATCTTTAGGTATAAACTATCCAAAGTCCTCTTCTTTAGAAGACAAAGCTTTAGTAAACAACCATGTAGCAGAAAATGTTCCTGAAAGAGAAAATGAGCCATCCGAGCTCGAAATGGTCACTGGAATAAAAGAAAGAAAGGTACGCAGAATTAATGAATTCCCTTCTTCTAAAAAATCCCAAGATGCTGAACAGACAAAACGGCAGAATACGGAAGAGTCGAAAGAAAGCAACGGTGTGAGAGTAACGTTAAGGCAATTAAAGCAAAAGTCGCCAGAAGAACTCCAATCCCAAGCTGAGGCGCTGGGAATAGAAAATGCCAGTTCTTTATTAAAGCAAGAACTAGTTTTTGCAATTCTGAAAAAAATTGTTGATCAAGGTGGCCATATTTCCGGTGAAGGGGTTCTAGAAATACTGCCTGATGGATTTGGTTTTTTAAGATCACCAGATGCTAATTACTTAGCGGGGCCTGATGATATTTATGTTTCGCCTAATCAAATACGGCGGTTTGGTTTAAAAAAGGGTGATACTGTAGAAGGTCAGATTAGAGCGCCTAAAGCTGGAGAAAGATACTTTGCCTTGCTTAAACTAAGTAAAGTTAATTTTGAAGATAATGAAAACGCTTACCATCGAGTTCATTTTGATAATCTAACACCTTTATATCCTGATGAAAAATTACTCCTTGAGATGGATAATGAAAATAAGGATTTTAGTACAAGAACAATAGAGCTTGTGGCCCCTATGGGTAAGGGACAAAGAGCCTTAATAGTCGCACCGCCGAGAACCGGAAAAACTGTTCTGCTACAAAACATTGCCCATGCAATTACTACTAATCACCCAGAAGTATATTTGATGGTTCTTCTTATAGATGAGCGACCAGAGGAAGTAACAGATATGCAACGCTCTGTTAAAGGTGAAGTAGTTAGTTCTACCTTCGATGAACCGGCAGCAAGACACGTGCAATTGGCTGAAATGGTCATTGAGAAAGCAAAACGATTAGTTGAACATAAGAAAGATGTTGTGATATTATTAGATTCAATAACTAGATTAGCAAGAGCCTATAATACTGTGGTGCCATCGTCAGGAAAGGTTCTAACTGGAGGGGTAGATGCAAACGCCCTACAAAGACCTAAAAGGTTTTTCGGTGCTGCACGTAATATAGAGAATGGCGGTTCGTTAACTATTATTGCCACCGCATTAATTGAAACTGGTTCGAGAATGGATGAGGTAATATTTGAAGAATTTAAAGGTACTGGTAATTCTGAAATCGTTCTTGACCGTAAAGTTGCAGATAAGAGAATCTATCCAGCCATTGATATCACCAAATCTGGTACTAGAAAGGAAGAATTACTTGTTGATAGAGCAATACTTTCGAAAATGTGGGTTTTACGCCGTATTATTAACCCCATGGGCACTGTTGATGCGATGGAGTTTTTGCTTAGTAAGTTTAAAGAAACGAAAACTAATAATGAGTTCTTTAATTCGATGAACTCTTAACAAAAATTATTCACATAGGAGGGTTTTATGCATAAACGACCAAAAATATCTTTAATAGGCGGTGGTAATATCGGTGGTACTTTAGCCCATATTTCTGCTTATAACGCACTAGGAGATGTAGTTCTATTTGATGTGGCAGATGGTAGAGCTAAAGGCAAAGCTCTTGATATTGCTCAAAGTAAGACTTTAGACGGCTCAGATATCAGTTTAAAAGGAACTGGGAGTTATGCAGATATACAAGGCTCAGATGTGGTAATTATTACAGCTGGTATACCTAGGAAGCCAGGCATGAGTCGGGATGATTTAGTTGCTACCAATGCAAATGTTATGAAAGAAGTAGCACAAGGTATAAAGCAGTATGCCCGTGATGCATTTGTAATTGTCATTACTAATCCACTTGATGCTATGGTATATGTTTTGCAGAAAGAAAGTGGATTGCCTGCAAATAAAGTTGTGGGGATGGCTGGTGTGCTTGATTCAGCTAGGTTTAATTATTTTCTGGCAGAAGAGTTCAAAGTATCTGTTGAGAACGTAACTAGTTTTGTGCTTGGCGGTCACGGAGATTCTATGGTTCCCCTAGTTAGATACTCAACCGTAGCTGGTATTCCAGTCCCTGATCTAATTAGAATGGGTTGGAGTACGAAAGAAAAAATTGATGCAATAGTAGAGCGGACTAAAAATGGTGGCGGTGAAATAGTAGCGTTACTTGAAACTGGTTCTGCTTATTATGCTCCTGCGGTATCAGCAATTGAAATGGCTAAGAGCTACTTGCATGACAAACGCAAAGTTATGCCTTGTGCAGCATATTTAAACGGTGAGTATGGGGAAAAGGGTATTTACGTAGGAGTACCGGTAGTTATTGGGAAGAACGGGGTAGAAAAAGTTGTTGAAATTGAGTTAACTAAAGAAGAGAAAACAAATTTTACATCTTCAGTTAATGCTGTTAAAGAGCTGATAAAAAATATTAAGTAGGCATAGCTCTATATTTATTGGATTTAGTATATTCATAAAAAAGCTTTATTAAATCCAATTTTCGCCACTTATTATGTGGATATAACCCGCCCTCGTTCTACAAGCGGTATCTAAAACTCCACGTAACAGTGTTTCCTGTATGTGCGTTAGCTAAGCTTAATGTCCCACGAATTTATTTCTAATTGCTTATAGAGAGAGGCGATTCGAGTCAAGATTTTTCTTTTTTACATGAAGAGAAGTAGCCTTAAGCTACTTATTCGGCCAGGAATTTCTGGGCTAGAGTAAAATAAAATGGTATTCCTAAAGTAATATTAAATGGAAAAGTAACAGCTAGAGTCATTGGTATATAAATGGCGGCTCTAGCTTCTGGTAAAGAGGTACGCATTGCAGCAGTTACCACAATATAAGAAGCACTAGAAATTAACACTGTAAATAAAAATCCTGTTCCTAGGTCCAGTCCTATAAGAATACTTAAAGATATTCCTATTACTGAACCTATTAAAGGCATATATATGCCAAAAAGAGCTAGTTTTAAGGTAAACTCTTTTAGTTCGGCTAAGTGCTTTGTAATTAGCAATCCCATATCTAATAGGAAAAGTGACAAGATACCTTGAAAAGGGCTGATTACAAAGCCATCCATTTTCTGCATTCCTTGAGTTCCTGATACCCATCCTATAAAAAATGAACCTAATAACAATAATATTGATCCATTGGTAAATACTTCCTTTAGAAGGAAAGGCTTCAATTGATTCTGGTTACCTAGATTTTTTTGCTTTGATGTATAAGCTATTAGTATACCACTTAAAATTGCGGGAGCTTCCATTAAAGAGAGTACGGAAATGATATATCCGGAATAAATTATAGAATTTAATTCTAAAAAATTAATTGCTGTTACAAATGTTACTAGACTAACAGAGCCATAATGAGCAGCAAGCGCCGCTGCAGTTAATTTATCTATTCTAGTGGTATGTTTTAAGAAAAAATAACCAATAAATGGTTGTATAAAACCTGCTATTATGCCAGCAAGAATAGTTAAAATGGCCTTACTATCAACGTTAGTAGTTTCTGAAATAACAACGCCTCCTTTAAAACCTATTGCAATCATTAGGTATATAGCTAGATATTTACTAATTTGTTCTGGAATTTCCAGATTTGATTTCAAAACTCCCGAGATAATACCTAGTAAAAAAAATAATATAGGAGGGGATAATAAATTTTCTACGAAAAAAGAGAATAATTCTACCATGTTAGATATTTTTTATCTTAATTAATTTTATTATTTTAGATAATGTCCAAATATCCTTATATCTGATAAATTAAACCTTTTTATATACTAAAAAAATCAATTAGCCAGCATAAATTTATAAAAATAGATTTAATTTTGGGAAACTTGTGCTTTGTCTTAATGAACACTAACTGCGAATTTTATACCTTCAGTATTATTTGACACTGCTAAATTATTAGTTTAACTTACGAAAATTTAATAAATAGAGTTACTAATATTAATAAATCTTATAAATTATGTCCTTTCGAAGGTTTTACTAAAGAACTAGAGAATTTTGTATTTAGAGTTGATAAATGAAGCTTTCTGATTTTGATTTTAATCTTCCTTCTGAATTAATAGCTTACGAACCAGTAGAGCAGCGTGATCAATCCAATTTAATTTTGCCCTTTGATAACAATAAAATAGTGAAGTTTGCTAATATAATTGATTATTTAAATCCGGGTGATGTTATGGTTTTCAACGATAGTAGGGTAATTAACTCTAAGATAACTTTAGAAAAATCTGGTACGAAAATTAATATTAACTTAAATAAGCCATCATTAACCCAAAATTCGTGGCGAGCTTTTGCTAAACCTGCTCGAAAGCTTATTATAGGGGATGAGTTCTTTTTCGGTAATCATAAATTAGTTATTACTGATAAGTTTGAATTTGGTGAGATAGAAGTAAATTTTGTGCTAAGGGATATTGAGGTTTTTACTTTTCTGGATCAATACGGCCAAGTACCTCTGCCATTATATATAAAAAGGCCGCCAAAAAATGAACTAGATGTACAGAGATATCAAACTGTTTATAGCCGTGAAAAAGGTTCTGTAGCAGCCCCTACAGCCGGTTTGCATTTTACTCTGGAATTACTTGAGCAAATCAAGGCAAAAAACGTCACGATTCAATTTATAACTTTACATGTTGGTGCAGGCACATTTTTACCAGTAAAAACTGAAAACATTTACACTCATAAAATGCATTCTGAATATTCGTATATTAGCCCGCTAGTAGCAGAAACTATTAACAAAGCTAAATCCGAAAACAGAAGGATCATATCAGTTGGTACAACTGCGCTTAGGAGTCTGGAATCTTTCAGTCGAAATGAGAAATTATATCACGGAGCTAAAGAAACTGATATATTCATAACTCCGGGTTACAAATTTCAGATAGTAGACAGCTTAATTACCAATTTCCATTTACCAAAATCAACTTTATTGATGCTAGTTTGTGCATTTTCTGGGATGGGGGAGGTGAAAAACCTTTATAAATATGCTATAGATAATAAAATGCGCTTTTTTAGTTATGGTGATGCGATGATGCTTCATAGAAAGTCTCACTAGCAGTATTATTAAATTACTTAATATTTATAAATTGTTACTTGCATCTTGCTTAGAAATAATATATCATTCGCAGATGCTTAGGACGATTATAACTGCTCAAACCTGAATTATTCTGGTGAAGCTTACAAAAAATATAATTTTTTTAGTCAGAATTAAGTTTTTCAAAATATTTGCCGCGGGGTGGAGCAGTCTGGTAGCTCGTCAGGCTCATAACCTGAAGGTCGTTGGTTCAAATCCAGCCCCCGCAACCAATTCTTCCAAAATCCTTAATTAATCAGCGTTCTTAATTGTAATAATAACGTAAGATGAAAATAATTTCTGGGAAACACAAGAACAGAATAATCCCAACGTCCAAGGCCTCAGAATATAGACCTACTACTGCCAAACTTCGAGAAGCGCTATTTAGCATAATAGTCTCTGGCGAATTTTTTAATTCTAAACCGCTAGATAATGCTCAAACATTGGATTTATTTGCTGGTACAGGAATATTATCCTTTGAAGCGTTGTCTCGAGGGGCCAAAAATGCGACCTTAATTGATAATAATCTTGAACATCTCAAGCTGATTAAAAAGTTTGCTGATAAAATAGGGGAGAAAAATAATATCTATTGTCAATTAGCTGATGCTTCTTCTCTGCCGAAATCTAATAGGCAATATAATATTGTTTTCATTGATCCTCCTTACTATAATAACTTATGCGTAAAAACCCTAACCTGCCTAATTAAGAATAATTGGTTAGAGAATAATGCAATTATTGCCATGGAAATGGAAAAAGCTGCTAAACTGGTTTTAGAAAAATTTCCAAACTTGCATCTGCTTAAGGAAAAAGTTTACGGTAACAGCAGGTTAATAATAGTAAGATATGAGCAAAATTAAAAAAGTTTTTTCCTGTAATAACTGCGGTAGCGTTTCTAATAAATGGCTAGGTCAATGTCCTGATTGTGGTCAGTGGGGATCAATTACCGAGGAGCTTGCTTCCAGTAGTAAAATTATTGTTCCCAAAACTGGCACGGCGCAGGAATTAGATTTTTTAAGCGATGCAGTAGTTGAAACCATGAGGGTTAAAACACCTATTGAAGAATTAAATAGAGTTCTTGGTGGTGGATTAGTTAGTGGATCTGCTATTCTGATTGGGGGTGATCCGGGAATTGGTAAATCAACTCTTTTATTGCAACTCTGTTCAAAGCTCGCTCAGAATGATGTTGGCTGCCTTTATATAACAGGTGAGGAATCAACTAATCAGATTAAACTGAGAGCTAAAAGAGTTGGAATTACTAACAACAAAACAGGTTTACTTGCTGCAACTAATGTAGAAGACATAATTTCCACTATCGATAAATACAAAGATAAACTGGATTTAGTAGTGATTGATTCTATACAAACTGTATCTACCACTGAATTATCGTCAGCTCCTGGAACAGTTTCTCAGATAAGAGCCTCAGCGCATGTGCTCATTAATTACGCTAAGCAAAATAATATTACAGTACTTCTTGCCTGTCATGTAAACAAAGATGGCCAACTTGCCGGACCAAAGGTCCTTGAACATATGGTAGATACTGTCCTGTATTTTGAAGGTGACCATAATAATCATTTCAGAATCCTTCGTTCAATAAAGAATCGCTTTGGCGGTGTTAATGAAATAGGGGTTTTTGAAATGACATCAGCTGGATTGCTTGAAATTACCAATCCTTCTGAATTATTTTTAATGGAGCGGGAAAATAATGTTAGTGGTACTGCTGTATTTGCTGGCACACAAGGCTCAAGGCCGTTGCTTATTGAAATTCAAGCGCTAACTTGTCCTACTACTATGCCAACACCTAGAAGATCTGTAGTAGGATGGGATGTAAATAGATTATCCATGATAATAGCCGTACTTGGAGTAAGATTCGGTTTGAATTTATCTTCTCATGAAGTATATTTAAGTGTTGCCGGTGGCTTAAAAATAACTGATCCGGCAGCGGATTTAGCAGTAGTTGCTGCTCTTATTTCTGCTGCTGCTAATAAATCCCTACCAGCAAAAAGTATTTTTTTTGGAGAAGTAGGGCTTTCCGGGGAGGTCAGGAAAGTTGCCCAAACTGAGGCTCGAATTAAGGAGGCCTCAAAACTTGGCTTTAAAAGAGTTTTTTGTGCGGCTAGCCATGACTTGAAAGATTCCGTTGAACCAATAATACATCTCAAACAACTAAAAGACTTAATTCTTTAGTTTATTTTTTCTAATTTTTTTGTAAAATTTTCTGCGTGTTACTGGGAGGCGTTCTTATAGTAATTATATCTAATAAGATTCTGCAGTTATAACATAATATAAATCATGTTAGCTTAGTAAGTTGATGGAACATATTAGGGATATCTTTAAAATTCCTTTTATGTATATTCTAAGTGCTCTTCCATTTACAGGTACGACAGAGCCCTTTACCCAATTCACTAGCATTTGCAACAGAGCTATATAAATGAGAAATTTGCACAGTCATTTAGACAGAGCCGTTAAAATTTTGTCTTCCATACCAAAATGCTATAACAATACTGGGCTAAATATTAAACTTAATGTCACATACAGTAGAAATAATCAATGCAGCAACAGTATATGGATCAGCATTTGCCCCAGGCCTTCTATCTTCAATATACCCATATCCCTTAATTACAACAGGGCGTGGTATTCTAATAGAACTCCCTCTATTAGCTTCACCCACAGAAAATTCATGTATAGCAGATGTTTCATGAGTACCTGTTAAGCGTTCCTCAAGCCTATCTCCATAGTGTGCAATATGTTTAGCATGGGTAATTTTTAACCTTTCTATATAATTCTGCATTGTTTTAAGGCCTTTTTTGGGGTCTCTTAAATCTTTAGTTGAGAAATTAGTATGCATGCCAGCTCCATTCCAATCGCCCTTAACTGGCTTATTGTCATGAGAAATATGAATGTTATACTCTTCGCTCAAACGATGTATTAGCCAACGAGCAAACCAAGTCTGGTCTGCAGCATTTAATGCGCCTGCGTCTTCGCCCTCAACTCCACGATAACCTATTTGATATTCCCACTGACCTGGCATCACCTCTGCGTTCATGCCGTAATATGAAATACCAGCCTTTGTGCAGGCTATTCGATGTTGATTCGCTAAATCTCTACCAAATATTTGTTCAGTACCAACCCCACAATAATATGGCCCTTGCTTTCCAGGAAATCCATGTTCTGGCCACCCCAGTGGTATATTACGTCTAAACATAGTATATTCCTGCTCAAAACCAATCCATGGTTCTGCTTTGCTGCCGCCATTATCTAAAACAGCCCTGAGCTTAGCCCTGGTATTTGATTCATGAACAGACCCATCTGGATTTAGGACCTCGCAAAGCACTAAATAGTCACCACCGTTTTCTAGAGGATCTAAAACACAATTTACAGGCCTTAGTAAACAATCTGAATCACCACCATAAGCTTGTTCCGTAGAAGATCCATCGAAACTCCATTCAGGAAAGTCATCAATTTTGGGAGTCTGTGGAATATTCACTAACCTAGTTTTAGATCTAATTTTACCTGTTGGTTTTGCTCCATCTAACCATATGTATTCTACGGTTTTTACTGTCCTCATTTTTATTATACCTCTAGTAATAGTTTCTGGGTAATTATTATTTGACGCCTAGAATGCTATCAAATTTCTATTTAAACTTCAACTACTCATCATATTGATTTAATAAATATTGGCCTTGTTACAAAAATAGCTAGTAAATTGGATCAACGGTTCTGTCGTATTTGTGAATCGAGATAGAGAAAAATTGATAAAAACAATAGGACTCCTAACAACGTCTCTAACTTTTATGAATTTAATAATATCTTCTTGGATACTATATGATTACATATAGCTCTAATAACTAGCCTCTTCAAGAATCTTTTTGATTGAGGTAGATTTAATCGGATAATAGTGTGGCGGACAGGGTGAGATTCGAACTCACGGTACGGAGAACCGCACGCCGGTTTTCAAGACCGGATCCTTAAACCACTCGGACACCTGTCCTTATACTTGAAAGTAGTTAAAGTTGATAACAGAAAACTACTACTATTTCAAGATAAAAATTATTAATACCCTTAAATAAAAATAGTATGATTGAAATATATATATCTGCTATAGTGTGGCTTTCAGCCAATTCTGTAAATTGGATTAATTAATATAAATTTATATTAATTAGCAGAATGGCAAGTAATACAATGGGCAAAACTGGTTAAAAAGTAAGCATGAAAGGAAAATCAGCAAATTATGTTGTTTTTGATATAGGCAGCAATAAAGTGGCAGCTATCGCTACAAACATAAATAAAACAGGGGAAAGTACTATCATCGCCCAAGTCTTGCAATATTCTGGGGGGTTCAAGGCAAGTACGGTCGTAAATTTAGAAGCTGCAGAAAATAGTATTATTGCCGCTATTTATTCGCTTGAGAAAGAATGCAACAAAAGTATAAACGAAGTTACTATTTCGTTATCTAGCGGTTTTAAGTCTTATTACATTAACCATACGCTCAAACTTGGGAGTCAGCCAATTAATAAGCAGGATATAAAAAAATTAATTCAGAAAGCGTTAGCGGATTTCTCTCTAAAAGATCAAGAAGTAATCCATTATTTTCCAATAGAATTTACTCTAGATAAAGATAAAGTTGTAGATAATCCAAACGGCATGTATGCCAGGGAATTGAGTTGCCAAATACATGTTATTACAGCAAATTCTTTAATGCTCAAGAATTTAACCAATTGCTTTGCTAGATGCCATATAGAAGTTGGAGATATAGTACTTTCGATTTACGCTGATGGTCTCGCCAGCCTTTCTGATGAGGAAAAAGAAACAGGGTCCATTATAATTAATATGGGAAGTCATATAAGTAGTTTTGGGGTGTTTTTTGAAGGAAAGGTATTATATGTAGGGAGTGTACCAATTGGTAGCCATCATATAACCTCTGATATCGCTAAATGTTTATCTATATCGATGCATACTGCAGAAAAGCTAAAAATTTTGTACGGAGATGTAAGGCCGGAGCTTTTTAATAAAGACGAATCTATTAGAATAGGTGATTTTGAACCAGAGAATAGCTATAACGTCAATTTGACAATTCCGGTATCTAAATTGGCTGAGATTATTAGACCTAGAGTAGAAGAAATACTAGTCCTACTAAAAAAAGAATATGACAATATAGGGATGGACCATCTAATCGCAAAGCGTATTATTCTTACCGGCGGCGGTTCTGGGCTACAAGGAATGAAAAATTTAGTAGCCGAAATATTTCACAAGCAGGTAAGGATAGTTAAACTCGAGAACGTACCTACTTTTGCTGAAAATGTTAATAATGTCGCAATATATTCCACTGCAATAGGCATGATTAAATCAAAAGCCTTGAAATATAAAAAAAATTCCTTTAAATCTGGCGAGCAAGAAGAGCTAGGATGGGCTAAAAAAATATTTTTATGGTTCAAGGAAAATGTATAAAGCTATATCCGTTAAAAATACTAACCCTTTTTATTGTGATTCTTCTTTCTAATATATCTCAAGCAATATCCTGGCTTCCAAACGAAGGAGAATACAAGTTTATCTCTAGTTTTTTGTTTATTGATGAAGAAACAGAAGATACTCAAGATAAAAGGAATGAAGAGCTTAGCGAAATTACTAATGAGATTAATTATCTACTAGAACAGGATCAACTAACGGACTATGAGAAGGAACGGCTAGTTGCACTTGAAGATTTTTACAATAATTACGATATATTTAATGATGATTCTTTTTTAAGTAATGAAATTGAATACGGTTGTAGTTCCAACCAAAGTATCGGGTTAAAAATAAAATTTCACTCGGAAAACGATAAGTACTATAAGTATGGAGCAAAGGAAGAAAAGCAAGAATACCATTCGAGAAGAAATATTACTAAAGAGGTAGGTTTTTATTACAAATATTTATTATATAAAAACGAAAACTGGAGAATTTTACTAACTCCTGAATGCCTTTATAGCACGAATAAAATACATGGTAAAAAATTGCATTCTAGCCTTGGCTCTTACGTAGGTTATGCTACCACATCAAAAACCGGTAAAAGACATTTTTCGGAAATAGGGTTCATTATTGGAAAAACTTTTAATTGCAGTTATAAAGATACAATTATAAAAAAAATCAGTTGTCTTCAAGGAGGAGAACTAATTAAAAACCTAATTTTGAGTAATTATGTTGAATACAGTTTTTCTGATAGAGGTAACAGAGGATATAGAAATTTGATATACGAACAAATATCTCTTGCAAAGGAATTTGTAAGCAAATCCGGTCGCCATATGTTTACTACCCAAATAGGATATTACTGGAAACAAAACCTTCATAACAAAACATTTCAAGTATCTGGACCGTTGCTTTCCCTATGTATAACTCTTTAGATTACAATAATCAGAATATAGAAGTAATACCTCAATCGAAGGATAAAATTATTGCAATAAATTTTGAAAATATAAACGATTACTACCGCAAGGGATACTTTGTTTTTTATAATGATAGTAATGAATTAAGTTGTGTCCTTGTTAAGCCTTCAACTATTTCATATATCAAAAGAAAGTATAACAATATAATAAAATTTTATTCTGTTACAGAAAAAGATTTATTCTCAATCTTAGAACAAAGTTTTAGCCAATTAATTACGCACAAATCCCAGCATTATTTATCGCTGGTTTCTAAAGATGTTAGTGCAAAAACTGTTGATTACAAAAAAATGATCACCGGTTTTTTATTGTTATTTACCATAAGCTTACTATTTTTCTCCAATCTATTCCATTATTGCTAATAACGCTATTTATTTGGCACAAAATTTTTTTAAGATGCTGTTATTCAAACGTTCTATTGCAAAAAATTTAAACCCTCCGCTCCCTACTTTCAAGAAACACGAAGGGAAAATCCCGATTTATACTATTTTTGTCCCTTTGTACAAGGAAGTCAGGAAATTAAGATCTATAATAAGAGCTATTGATAATTTAGATTACCCTAAATCAAAACTAGACGTAAAATTCATTATTGAAGCCGACGATAAGGAAACAATTAAAGCATTGTCGATTATAGATTTACCGAGATATATACATGTAATTAAAGTACCATTTTCGTTGCCTAGAACAAAACCTAAAGCAATGAATTATGCAACAGCCTATATAAAAGGAGATTACCTTTGTATCTATGATGCAGAAGACAAGCCGGATTCAGATCAGCTTCTGAAAGCTCTTCATGCTTTCAAACAATTACCTGAAGAATATGCCTGTGTGCAAGCCAGGTTAAATTTTTATAATTCGGGAGAAAATCTATTAACAAGATTTTTTAGTATGGAATATACACTTTGGTTTGAATATTTGCTAAAAGGGCTTGATTTATATGGTTTACCAATTACTCTTGGCGGGACAAGTAATCATTTTAAAGTATCAGTTCTAAAGAAAATAGGTTATTGGGACGCTTATAACGTTACTGAGGATGCAGATCTGGGAATCAGATTATACTCTAAAGGTTATAAGGTACACATAATAGACTCTAAAACATTAGAAGAAGCACCAATTAGTCTTGGTAACTGGCTTACCCAAAGGACAAGATGGATCAAAGGATTTATCCAGACTATTTATATATTTTTTTTATCTCCTAAAAATTATCAAGTACTAGGATTTAGAAAAGTTTTATCAATATATGTGTTTATAGGTTTTTCTTCTTATAGCTTTTTTTGTATGCCTTGGATTATGGTAGCATTTTTATTTACATTAGACCAATATCTATACTATTTATGGTTTATAAACACTGGTCTTTCATTAGCTTTTGTTTATTCATCTATTTATTATATTACTCGGCAGAAAAAGTTTACACTTATTGACTTTTGTATTCTTCCTTTATGGCCATTTTACTTCGTGCTGCATAGTATTGCAGCATATTTATCAGTAGTAGAAATCTTTTTAATGCCATTTAAATGGAATAAAACTACACACGGGGTTAGTGCTACCGAACTTGACTAGTTTTAGCTTCTAAATATTGATTTATAGCCTCAACAGAATTTGGTTTATCTTTTAACCAATAGATTGGGCTTCTGTATTTATGCTGCGGAAAAGTATTGAATAGAGCTTAATAGGTTTTGGATGTTAAAATAATGTGAGTGTAGAAGGATAAAATTTTACTATTGAAGTATTATTCTATACCACAAATAATTTTACTATTTAAGGAAGCGACCTTTAACCTGTAAAAATATATTTTTGGTTCTTAAAACCTTGCAAATTAGATAATTTTCTACTAATCTCATCGCCATAAAATATATAAATTTGTAGGGAAGGAATATAGTGAGTGCTTCAGAAGATCAGACAGTTATCTCAATAGGTATTGAAGACGAAATGAAACGTTCATACATGGACTATGCTATGAGCGTTATCGTAAGCCGTGCTATTCCAGACGTTAGAGACGGTCTAAAACCGGTTCATCGCCGGATTTTGTATTCAATGTACGAGTCCGGTTTTTATGCAAATAAACCTTATAAGAAATCGGCAAGAATAGTCGGTGATGTAATCGGTAAGTACCATCCTCATGGAGATACTGCAGTTTATGACTCATTGGTGCGTATGGCTCAGGATTTTTCTCTGCGAGTGCCATTGATTGATGGTCAAGGTAACTTTGGTTCGATGGACGGCGACTCAGCTGCTGCTATGCGATATACCGAATCCAGACTTGCTAAAATTTCTCATACATTGCTTGAAGATATTGATAAAGAAACAGTCGATTTTCAAGCTAACTACGATGGTTCGGAAAGTGAACCTAAAGTGATACCCGCAATGTTCCCGAATCTTCTCGTAAATGGTACTGGAGGTATTGCTGTTGGTATGGCAACTAATATTCCACCTCATAACCTTGGTGAAATAATTGATGCATGTGTTCTTTATATTGATAATAACAACATAGAGATATCCGAGTTAATATCAGTAGTTAAAGGGCCAGATTTCCCAACAGGTGGTATTATTTTAGGATCAAGTGGTATTCAGTCTGCTTATCTAACTGGACGAGGTAGTGTTGTTTTTCGTGGTAAATGCGAAATTGAAGATAATAATAACAGACAGGCTATTATTATTTCCGAAATGCCATATATGGTAAATAAAGCGAAATTGGTTGAAAAAATTGCCGATCTTGTTCATGAAAAAAAGATCGAAGGAATTAGCGACCTGAGAGATGAATCTAATAAAGACGGGGTACGAGTAGTAATAGAAATAAAACGTGATGCAGTGGCAGAAGTTGTATTGAATCAGCTCTATTCATTTACCCAGCTCCAGACTAGTTTTGGTGTAATTATGCTCGCTCTTGATGAGGGAATGCCAAAAGTTATGAACTTAAAAGAGGTAATAAGTGCTTTTGTTAAGTTCCGTGAAGTTGTGATTACCAGAAGAACGATTTTCCTGCTAAATAAAGCCAGAGATAAGGCCCATATACTACTGGGCATTAGAATTGCTGTAAGTAATATAGATGAGATAATAAGAATTATCAAAAGTGCATCAAATCCAAATGATGCAAAAGATCAGCTTATGGAAAAATCTTGGAGTTGTTCTGATATAGCAAATTTAATCAAACTAGTAGATGATAAAGCAATCATCGGTGCAGATGGCAAAATTCACCTTACAGAAGCACAAGCTAAGGCAATTCTCGAGATGAGATTGCAACGCTTGACCGCAATGGAAAAAGATAAGTTAGAAGCAGATTTGACAGAACTTTCTAAGGAAATAACTGAATATATCGATATATTAAGTTCTCGGGAAAAATTATTATCAATATTAAAATCTGAGCTTTTAAAGGTTAGGGAAGATTATGCAACTCTGAGGTTAACAGAGATTATTCAAAGTGATTTTGAATATGACATGGAAGACCTGATACAAAAAGAAGATATGGTAGTAACTGTAACTCTTAGCGGCTATATCAAGAGGGTTCCTCTTGCTACCTATCGAGCGCAAAAACGTGGAGGAAAAGGGAGATCTGGTCTTTCGATGCGAGATGAGGATATACTTACTCAGCTTTTTGTGGGTAATACCCATACTCCCATGTTATTTTTTTCAAATATAGGCCAAGTTTATAGTTTAAAATTATACAAATTACCGCTCGGTAATCCACAAAGCAAAGGGCGTCCTATTGTTAATCTTCTTCCTTTAAAAGAAGGAGAAGTTATTAATAATATAATGCCAATGCCTGAAAACCAGGAAGAGTGGGATAACATGCACATCATGTTTGCAACCAGCAAAGGTAATATTAGAAGAAATGACCTATCTGATTTCAAAAAAATTCAAGCAAATGGTAAGATTGCAATCAGACTAGATGAGGATGATAGCTTAGTTAATGTAATGGCATGTTCAGAAGATGACCATATATTACTTGCAAGTAGACAGGGTAAAGCTGTACGTTTTCCGGTAAATGCAGTTAGGGTATTTAGAAGTAGGACTTCGGACGGTGTTAGAGGAATGAAGCTAGCAGACGGTGATAAGGTAATCTCTATGACTATACTTCACGGAATAAAAGCCTCTATGGAAGAACGGGAAGCTTATTTAACTATTCCTGTTGAAAAAAGACTTGAAATAGCAAAAGGCGATCAAGAATTTACGGCAGAAGAATTAGGGGTTTCGTTATCCAAGGAACAAATTATAGAACTTGCAAAGGCTGAAGAGTTTATTTTAACAATATCTGAGAACGGATTTGGGAAAAGAACTTCTGCTTACCATTATCGGATTACAAATCGTGGTGGCTCAGGAATTGTTAATATGGTTTTATCGGCAAAAACCGGTGATGTGGTAGCCTCGATGCCGGCAAATATGAACGATGAAATAATGCTTATTACTAATAATGGTAAATTAATTAGATGTAAGCTGGATTCGGTCCGTATAACAGGGAGAAGTACTTCTGGTGTTATCCTGTTTAAAACTGACAAAGGTGAAAGAGTAGTTTCTGCTTCCCTAATTGCTGAAACTTCAGAAGAAGAGGCGCAAGTTGAGGAAGATATAGAAAGTGAATCTGGTAGTGAAGAATAACTAAAGGGCTGTAATTATTTTTTAGCAGATTATTGATACCGGAAAATAAAATTGACCAGATTAGTTACCAATTTAGCTATGAAAAACTTTAATATCCAATATCTTTTAGCTAAAGAAGAATATGGAGGGGGAATAGTAGAACATTCAAGGGGTAGATATTTGTTTTTGCCCAAGAAAAGACTGACATTTTGCATTGGCAGAAACAATCAATTTCAAAACTCCTGACTTCTATCAAAAATTTAGCTTTAAGGTGAAGAGTAAGAGGTATAGTTATAATGCAGGTATCTTCTGGTTATTTCAGAATGAGAGACTATGATAACTGTCGAAACAATATCCTCTGAACTTGCGGAAGAGCTATGCCGTAAAATTATAGCAGATTTACCTGAATATTTTGGTCTGCCAGAGGCTAATGAGGATTATGCTATTGGTGTTCGATCCTGCATAAATTTGGCCGCAAAAGTAGATGGGGTATATGGTGGCCTTATCTCCATAGACTTCCCTTATCCGACCAATGCGAATATTTATTGGATGGCCGTGGTACAAAAATTACACGGGCAAGGTATTGGAAAATTTTGGTAGAATCAGCATTTTACCAGGCAAAAATCAGAGGAGCTAGGACTATTTCTGTGGAAACTCTCGCACCACAAGAAGCTGACAAAAATTATTTAAGGACGTATCAATTCTACCAACATTTAGGCTTTTCTCCGTTATTTAATTTCGCAATCATCCCTTGACATTCAATAATAGATTGTATATTACTGATATATTTGGTCAGTTTTATAATAATTTATTATGTTGGAATTTTTTAAACAAGTTTCTAATACTATTGTCAGTGATTATATCAAAGATTGGCTGGACAGTAAAGCATTACCTTCTTTTGCTTTTATTTGCAGTAGTTTGGGGTACTATATGTTAACGCAACAGTTTTTAGGTGCTATATTTTTATCTCTACCTCTCGTTTATTTAGTACATAAATGTAAGCAAAATTATAGTATTAAGGATAAATTATTGATAATTCCAGAACCTAGATTAGAATTTCCAGATAATAATATACACAACATTCGAATTGCTATGTCAGTTTATAACTGTTCTACTCAGGTGATTAGTTGTTTTTTAGACCAAGAAAAGACAGTTATAATTGTTAATGGTCAGACACATCAAAAAGATGAAATAGATGTAATAAATAAATCATCAGTTTTACTTCCACCTTATTACCTTTCTAATGCAGCGACAGGGATAATTAAAGTAAAAGATATAAACATAGCTAAATCTTTAAAAATTACAGCAACTATTGCTTTAAAATACGGTATTTTAAATAATGAAAAATATGAAGTTTATCATAAAGTACATATAGAAGGTATTTTAAATCGTTTAGAAAATGGAAGTCTCTCTATTCAATTCGTTAGAAAACCGCCTGTTGTAAAATCAAATTAAATACACAACCATTTTCTCTAGTATTATATCTAAAAGCAAACTCATCAACATACTTTTGAAGATGCTTAGCTGATACGTGGTGATATATGCCGAGTATTCCACGCTTTAGAGTTCCCCAAAAGTTCTCCATATTGTTGGTGTGAATGTTACCGCTGGCTACATATTCTTTCGTATGGTCTACTCTTAAATGGATATGGCTTGTTTTCTTACCGAGGATATTATATCCTTTGAACTCATCGCTAATAATGACGCTATCTTGGGTTATAACTTGATTCAATACATCTAATAGCTGCTTACCTGTTAATTTCTTGCCATCGTTGTTTTTAATCATAACTTTAGCAAATACAGACTTATTTATCTTATCAATACAACCAACAACAACGTTCTTTTTAGTACCACGCCCCCTTTTATTTACTGGTGGTAAGTTATCGTTATCATCATCTCTATTGTTTTTCTTCCTAGGTCTACCGCCTACATAGGTCTCATCCACTTCAATTAAAGTACCAAAAAATTGCTGGTTTTCAATATTACCCATAGCAAGCCTGATTTGCTTAAGCATACGCCAAGCCGTTTTATAAGTAACGCCTATTTCTCTTTTTAGTTGGTAGCCTGATATACCTTTTTTACTATTTAAAAACAAGTGAATAGCATAAAACCATTTACGTAAATCAGTGTCAGACTTCTCAAATATTGTCCCTTTGAAGATTGAGAAACCTTTATTACAGAAGATACATTGAAAATTTTTAGGTGTATCTCTTCTGTGTGTTAATCTGTCGCTCCCGCAATGTCTGCAAACGGGTTTATTATTATACCTAATTGTGATAAAGTACTTTATACAATCAAGTTCAGTAGGAAACTGTTTGTTAAATTCAAAAAAGTTCATAATTCTTTACCTTATTATAAACCTAAGTATAAACTATTATCTATTGAATGTCAAGGGATGATTGCGTTTAATTTAAAACCAGTCGGTTATGAGTGGAATATGGTCTATATGGTTAAGACCCTTGGCGATATCGCCCCAAAGGTAATCAAGGAAACCTTGATTCGTGCCTTATCCAAAAAGGATATTCCTCGCATGGTAAAAGCCTTCAGCTCTATTGGTTGGCACAAACCTGCGGCTTTATTTAAGCGATACTGGAAAGAAGCGGAAGATATTCAAAGGTACGTTTGGGTGGCCTTAGTTCAAGGTCAGTTTGCGGGATATGTAACTCTTAAATGGGAGTCGGAGTACCTCCCATTTAAGCACCAAAACATCCCTGAAATTATGGATCTCAATGTGTTGCCATACGTACGTAAAATAGGTATAGGCTCTATGCTTCTTGATACGGCAGAACAAGAGGCAGCAACAAAGAGCGCCATCGTTGGTATTGGTGTCGGGCTTTATGCTGGTAGCGATGGGGGCTATGGTAGTGCGCAAAGGCTTTATGTACAACGTGGTTATATTCCTGATGGTAAAGGTGTTACATATAATTACCAACTTGCAATACCTGGAAATACCTACCCGCTTAATGATAACCTAGTGCTGTGGTTTACGAAGAAACTGAATTGACAATGAGTGCAGCAAATTGTAACCTTATAGAAGTAAATTCAGTTAATTATTGAACCGATTCAGCGTATTAATAAGGAACTTGAAAAAAGCCGCTATTTTTTCTCGGATATCAAGAAAGAAGGAGTTATTCTTTATGATAGTGGTGAGTTTAAACGTGCAGATCCTAGAAATTAGACTGGAAAGAAACTAGAGAAATAGCAAAAGAATATTTTGAGCACTGTTTTCCCCAAGGAAATGGGTTTATGGACGCTACTGCTTATATGCTTCAACGCAATAACTTGAATCTTGCTGCTTTTCAACTTCACCAGCCAACAGTGGTATTTAGCGGTTATATAAGGATAAAATACATGACCTTGTTACGCTTGGTAGCCTCGCAAGTAACTATAGCGATGAACTATTAAAAATATTTCCTCGTGATAGTAAAGAGCGCAACGAATGTTTTGTTTTACTGCAAAAAGCTTATATTAATGCGCGTTATAATAAAAATTATAAAATTATGCAGGAGCAACTACAATATCTCATTCAAAGAGTTGAGAAATTAAAAGCGGTCACTGAAGAAATCTGTTTAGTTAGAATTAATAAGTAAAGCCATATGACCAATAAACCTATAATATTATGGTTCAGACAAGACCTGCGCTTAAGCGACAACCCAGCTTTAGATTATGCGGCTAAATCTTTACGCCCAATAATTCCAATTTATATTTTAGATGTAAGAGCTAATATCGGCTCAGCAAGTAAGTGGTGGTTATATCATAGCCTGCAAAGCCTTGTTCAATCTCTAAATCAGAAATTAAGTTTTTTTATTGGTGATCCACAAGAAATTATTGATAAATTGATAAGAGAAAATAACGCTGCTGAAGTAGTTTGGAATAGATGCTATGAACCTGCGGTAATCAAGAGAGATAAAGGTATCAAGGAGTATCTCAAAAACCAAAACGTTCAGGTAAAAAGTTTTAATTCTGCTTTATTACTTGAACCACAAGATACCCTGAAAGAAGATAACACTAATTATAAAGTGTTCACGGCATTTTATAAAAAAAACTATTTACAAGGTAATTCTAAAATACGATTGCCAATTGCTAAACCCCCTAATTTAAATTTACTAAAAATAGAATCATTATCACTTACTGATTTATCTTTAATACCTAAAATAAAATGGTATAAAAATTTTGAAAAAATATGGCAGCCAGGAGAAAATGGAGCTTTTATTGCCCTCGATAAATTCCTTGCGAAAGGTTTAAAGGGTTATAAAGAGCTTCGTAATAGAGCTGATTTAGAATATTCATCAAAATTATCACCGCATTTACATTTTGGGGAAATATCTCCAAATATAATCTGGCATAACATCTGCTCATACTCACAGAAACATGGTTACGACGTTGATGCAGAGCACTTTTTATCTGAACTGGTATGGCGGGAATTTTCTTCCAATCTCCTTTATTTTTTTCCTGACTTACCACAAAAAAACTTACAACAAAAATTCGATAATTTTCCTTGGGAAGAAAATAACGATTTCTTAATAAAATGGCAAAAGGGTATGACCGGCTATCCGATAGTTGATGCCGGTATGAGGGAATTATGGCAGACTGGATTTATGCATAACCGGGTACGGATGATCGTTGCTTCGTTTTTGGTAAAGCACTTAATGATCAATTGGAGACGGGGTCTTGAGTGGTTTCATGATTGCTTAGTTGATGCCGATATTGCAAATAATAGTGCTAGCTGGCAATGGGTGGCAGGTAGCGGAGCAGATGCAGCCCCTTATTTTCGTATTTTTAATCCTATTTTGCAGGGGCAAAAATTTGACCCTGAAGGTAATTATACGAAAAAATTTGTCCCTGAATTAAAGCAATTACCTATAAAATACCTATTTTCTCCTTGGCTTGCCCCGGAATCTATACTAGCTGCGCTTAATATAAGAATCGGTATAGATTATCCAAAACCAATCGTAGTACATGAAAAAGCAAGGCAAAAGGCTCTTGCCGCTTATAATGCAATTAGCGTATAACTTGGAACATAGGATTTTGCTTACATAATTTAAGTTAAAATTTACAACCAATAACATGACTGTTATACTTGAGGCTCAAATCAGAGAGTTTTAAAAGGATGAATGTGATTTTTATGGGTACTCCTGAGTTTGCAGTACCTGCGCTAAAAGCCCTACTGGAATCAACGGTTCACAAAGTTAAAGCTGTTTTTTCTCAAAAACCTAAAGCCCAGGGTAGAGGAATGAAAATAACAGAATCTCCTGTGCATAGGCTTGCTATTGCTCATAACATTCCAGTTTACACACCCTCAACCTTAAAAAATGAAGAGACAGCAAATTTGATCAGATCAATTGACGCAGATATTATAGTTGTTACTGCTTATGGTTTTATTATACCAAAAACTATTCTGGGGGCAAAAAAATATGGGTGCTTGAATATCCACCCTTCTGATTTACCTAAATATAGGGGAGCAGCTCCGCTTCAGCGTACAATAATTAACGGTGAGAATAAAACTGCTGTATGTATTATGCAAATGGATGAGGGGCTTGATACCGGCAATATAATAATTAAGGAAGAACTTGCTGTTCCTAATAAAATTACCTTTACAGAATTGCATGATAAAACTTCCAAGATCGGTGCAAGGATGCTTGTCCAGGTTCTTGATAATATCGATAAAATAACACCTTTTAAGCAATCTGATAAAGGCGTATCTTATGCTCATAAACTTTCTAAAGAGGAATCCAAAGTAAATTGGCATGAACCTGCTTTTTTAATAGATTGTAAGGTCAGAGGGATGAACCCATGGCCTGGAATTTATTTTGAATACCAAGGTAAAAAAATTAAAATAACCGAAGCTGAACCTCTTATGGTGGAGCATAAATACGACCCTGGCACACTACTAAACTTTAATAATAAACTGTGTGAAATTGCTTGTAGCAGAGGTATATTAAGGATCATTAAATTACAACCTGAAGGTAAAAAAATAATGGATGCAAAAGATTACCTTCTTGGCCTTAATAGTAAAAACAAAAATATCCAATTTGTTTAAATTTCCCTACAAAAATATGATGTTCTTTTAGCAATCCTATTTACTATTAGTGACACTTACTTTAAGGAGATATTTTATTATAATATAACTTTATTAGAAAGTGATGAAGGGTAAAGGTACGGTAAAAATTGATATATCAGACCTTGATAAATATATTAGAGGAGCAAGGGATTTAGCTCCTAACCCCGTAACGGATTGGATGGCATTAAAATCGCAGTTACAAGTTAATGGATTAAAATCATTTCACAATGCTTTAAAACAAGAGCGGCCTCGTTCCCTAACTAATATTAAAACCGAATACTCCGTGCTATTACTTAGTGACTTAGAACTGGTTTCAAAAAGACGCGAAAATAATTCCGAAAGAAGGCAGATGCCTAAGTTTAAAAAGGAATTTTATGAGGAATTAAGGCTTCCTGTTAATGAAAGATCAGCAGCATACAAAGAATTTGTTACGGAATATTCTAAGCTTGATGCATCAAAACACGCTGTAGAGGCTATTTCTGCCAAGACTTAATTAGCTCTGATAATCCAATAAAGAAAATAATTACTCAGCATCCTAAACTTAAACAAACTCTTCAGTCTAATTTAAAAAATACTGATAATAAAACCATAATCCCAAAATCAAAACCACGTGATAGTATAAGCAGGTAAAAAGGTTTATATGGTAGACGCAATTAAGAAAGTAAAATTTAGGCCGCAGTTAAAGCGTTTTTATTATGTCTTTTTCCAATTTTGTGAATTTAGAAATTAATAAGTCAATTTGGTCAACTACCTGTGAACAAACTTCTAACTGATCGTTACTTTTAGCAACATCATTTGCTATAGGTGAAAACAAGTTAAACTGAAGTTCGTTGTCTCTGTTGAAAAAATGTTTGATTGATTCAATATTGGTGCTTGTGTAATATCTCCTTCCACGGATTTGAACAATATCTATATCTGTTTTAGATTTCTCCAGATATCGTAGTTTATGTAAGGGAATTCCAGTAATTTCCGATACTTCTGAAATAGAAAAATACTTTTTACTAACCGACTTCATAAGAATTTATTTTTTCTTTAAGTGAACTAGCAGGGCTAAACCTCAAGACTTTCCGAGGTTCTATTTCTAATGCCTCTCCAGTTTGGAGGTTAAGGCCAGGCCTTTTGCTTTTACTATACACTTGAAATTTACCGAAATTTGGTAATACAAGCTTCTTGTTATTGAGAGATAAATCAAGAATTTCAGAAAAAATCCTGTTTGTTATTTCTTCACATATTAAAGAGGAAAACCCCAATCTTTCTTTAAGTAAATTAGCAATTTTTTCTTTAGTAATTGTTTCCATTTAAAGATTGTTTATATTATAGTTCTCGTATAACTGGGGTATTAATTACCAACGGAGAATTGCTGCTCCCCAAGTTGCACCAGCTCCAAAAGCGGTAAATACTAATATATCACCAGATTTAATTTTTCCCGTCAACTCTAATTGTGCTAGAGCGAGTGGAATGGATGCAGCAGAACAATTTGCATGTTTATCTAATGTAACAATTACCTTATCAGGATTAATTGCAAACTGATTAATCATGTTACTAATTATCCTTAGATTTGCCTGGTGGGGAATAATATAAGTAACATCGCCCAGGGTAAGGTTATTTTTTTTTAGGATATTGTAAACGGACTCGGGCATTTTTTCGACCGCCTTTTTAAAGACTTCTGCCCCTGCCATTTTTACTACTCCGCTTTTGCCGTTAGTACTAACCCCGCCGTCAGTATAAAGTATATCGCCAAGCGAACCGTCCGAAAAAATATCACAGTCGATTATACCCGAATTAGACTCAGATTTTTGCAATATAACTGCTCCAGCTCCATCACCAAACAACACACAGGTTTTTCGATCCTGCCAATCCAATATAGAAGACATTTTATCTGCGCAAATTAATAATATAGTCTTATATTTGCCCGATTTGATCATACTATCTCCAACCTGGAGGCCGTAAATAAATCCGGAGCAAATTGCCTGTAAATCAAATGACGGAATGTGTTTAAGGCCCAGGTAACCATGGATTTTATTGGCAGTAGAAGGAAAACTGTTATCTGAGGTATTAGTGCAGGTAATAATTAGGTCTATATCGTCTTTTTGTATTTGAGCACTAGCAATTGCCTGGAGAGCAGCATTGTACCCGAGGTGAGAGGTAAATTCGTCAGTTGCTGCTATATGCCTTTGGGTTATACCGGTCCTTGATTTTATCCATTCATCGCTGGTATCAATAGACTTTTCAAGGTCAAAATTAGTAACAACTTTTTCTGGTAGATAGCCTCCGGTACCTATAATTTTTGAGGCCATTAAACATTACTCTGTTTCTTGAGGTTTAGTTTTTGCTATAACTATTTGACGATTTCTATATTCGCCGCTTGTTTTATCAAGGTGGTGAGGTAACCTATATTCACCTGTATCTTTATCAATTATTACGTTAATTCTAGCCAGAGCATCATGAGAACGTCTTTGATTACGTCTGGATTTAGAAGTTTTTTTCTTTGGAACTGCCATTACACTTACACCTAATAAAATATTTTATTTAACATAATCAAAAAAAGTATTTGTCAAAGACGTGGGCAGTATATTATATTCCATTTAAAAAATCTAGATATTTTAAAGAAAGTTTTTATGAAGCTATTTACACACCCTTTTAATAAGCGCTTGGTTAGACCTTTTTTATTGGTAATATTTATCTTACTTAGCGGCTGCCAGTCTATTGACGTAAGGGGGCAGTTTGTCAGCGATAATGCCATTGAGGAAATTAACTCTAGAAAATTAACTCAAGATGAAATTATTGATTTAATCGGTACACCCACCTATATTCCCGAATATTCACATAACACGTGGTACTATATTCAAAGATCTCTAGCTAAGCGTGCTTGGTTTGAACCAAAAGTAGTTGAACAACGAATTGTAAAAATTAGCTTTAACGATAACAGGAAACTGCTAGGGGCTTCTTTGCTTCAGGATATACATAATGAGAATGTTAACATAGAGAGTAAATACACTAAGGCCCACGGTACTGAGCAGGGTAGTCTACAAAAGTTTGTAAAGAATATAGGTAGATTCAACAAAACCACTGACGGCAAAAAGAAGCGGCAGAAAAATAAATAAAATTGCCTTATATATTGTTATAAATAGCGACTTCTTAAAGACGAAGTTAGAAAGAAAAGCTTAAAAAACAATATATTGGTATTCTAAGGAAGTTGCATTATAATAATTAATACTTCTTTGAAATAGTGGTAAATCATTATTTATTACGATAACTGGCTTTCTTTCAGCCATTTCTCAACTAATAAGTTAAATTTAATTTTAGGTAATTTGAATGATTACAGAGGAAGAGCTAAAAAAATTACAAAAATTAGCAAAACTATCTTTTTCTAAAGATGAACTTGATGGTTTTACTAAAAAATTAAATAGTGTTATGGCAATGATAGATTCTCTTGCAGAAGCTAATTGCGAAAATATTGAACCTCTAAGATCTGTTTCTGATATGTATCAGAGAACTAGAGAGGATGAAGTTACTGTCGGTGATATTGCCGACCAGTTATTTGCAAATGTACCTGCACAAAATGCTGCATTTGCCAAAGAAGTAAAATGTTTTATAGTGCCAAAAATGGTTGAATAAGAATATGTCTGATTTAATAAAATTATCAATAACAGAGGCTTTAACGGCCTTAAGGAACAAAGAATTTACAGCTGTCGAACTTGTTAGAAGCCATATAGAACAGTCCGAAAAAAACAAACATTTAAATATATATATTACAGAGACTTTTGATAAAGCTTTGTCAATGGCAAAAATTGCCGATCAAAATTACCATGATGGAAAAGCCAGAAAACTCGAGGGAATTCCAGTAGGAGTTAAAGATTTATTTTGCACCAAGGGTGTAAAAACGACCGCTGGTTCTAGGATGCTCAGTAACTTTGTGCCACCTTATGACTCAACTATTAGCCAGAATATTGAGAATTCTGGAACTATTATGCTTGGTAAGACAAACATGGATGAATTTGCCATGGGTTCTTCTAATACCACTAGCTATTTTGGGGATGTTATTAACCCTTGGAAAGCAGAAGGTAATGATGCTGATCTTGTTCCAGGAGGGTCATCAGGAGGGTCAGCTGCAGCCGTAAGCAGTTTTTCAGTGATGGCGGCTCTTGGTAGCGATACCGGAGGATCAATTAGGCAACCGGCTGCCTTTACAGGGCTCGTGGGTGTTAAGCCAACCTACGGCAGATGTTCCAGATGGGGTATGGTTGCTTTTGCAAGCTCGTTAGATCAAGCTGGAATTTTTACCAGAAATACTAAAGATAGTGCGTTGATGCTTGAAGCCATGATGGGGTTTGATGAAAAAGATTCTACTTCGATCAACAAAGAAGTGCCAGAACTGGTATCTGCCTGTTCCCAATCGATAAAAAACATGAGAATTGGTATACCTTATGAGTTGATGAAAACTGAGGGTGTAGATAATGAAATCATTCAAATGTGGGAAAAATCTATTGAAATAATGAAGGCAGAAGGAGCTGAAATTGTCAATATTAGCTTGCCAAATGCCAAGTATGCCCTAGCAGTATATTATGTAATAGCTCCGGCTGAGGCTTCCTCAAATTTAGCAAGATATGATGGCGTTCGTTATGGCCATAGAACTAATAAGGATAACCTAACACTTGAAGAAATGTATATTTATACTAGAAGTGAAGGTTTTGGTGATGAAGTAAAAAGAAGAATAATGATAGGAACTTATGTCCTCTCAGCTAGCCACATGGAAGCTTATTATTTGAAAGCGCAAAAAGTACGTAGATTAATTGTGAATGATTTCAACGATGCGTTCGAAAAATGCGATGCAATATTACTTCCATCAGCTCCAAGTGCTGCTTTTAAAATAGGAGAAAAGCAGGATAATCCCTTAACTATGTATTTAAATGATATTTTTACTATTCCGGCAAGCCTTGCTGGCCTTCCTTGTTCTTCTGTCCCGGCGGCGATTACTAAAAATGGCTTACCACTTGGGATGCAGCTAATTACTCCGGCTTTTGATGAGTATAGTTTATTGCGCGCAAGCAGTGCCATAGAACGCGGGGTTTCAGATATAGATTTTATTCCGAGAGGTTTTTAAAAATGGCTTATATAATAGGAAATACAGGAAAATGGGAATATGTAATCGGCCTGGAGGTCCATGCGCAAGTAGCTTCTAAAGCAAAATTGTTTTCAGGAGCGGCTACCGAATTTGGCAGCGAACCAAATTCCCAAGTTTCTCTGATCGATGCTGCAATGCCTGGAATGCTACCGGTATTAAATAAATATTGCGTTGAGCAAGCAATCAAAACAGGCCTTGGGATCAATGCCAAGATAAATAAGGTTTCAATTTTTGATCGTAAAAACTATTTTTACGCTGATTTACCGCAAGGTTACCAAATTTCACAATTTTACTTACCGATTGTACAGGATGGTTACCTTTTGATTAAAACCGAAGAAGGAAAGGAGAAAAAGATCAGAATTAATAGAATTCATCTGGAACAGGATGCAGGTAAAAGTATGCACGATCAATCCCCTGATTGCAGCCTGATTGATTTAAATAGATCAGGAATCGCTTTGATGGAGATCGTAACTGAACCTGATCTTAGCTCTCCATATGAAGCAGCAGAATATGTAAAAAAATTACGCAGCCTCTTACGGTGTATTGGTTCATGTGACGGTAATATGGAACAAGGATCACTTCGCTGTGATGCTAATATATCAGTCAGAAAAGCAGGGGACATGCTTGGTACAAGATGTGAAATTAAAAATGTTAACTCTGTTAAAAATATTATTAAAGCAATTGAATACGAAGCAGCAAGACAAGTCGAGATACTTGAAAACGGCGGAGTTGTTGATCAAGAAACGAGGTTATTTGATGCCAATACCGGAGAAACAAGAACGATGAGGTTAAAAGAAAATTCTAATGATTATCGTTATTTTCCTGATCCTGATTTGCTACCTGTATATGTCGAAGATGTCTTGATTGAAAAATTGCGTAGCGAGTTACCAGAATTACCGGATGCTAAAATTCGAAGATATGTAAAGGAATTCGGCTTAAGCCAATATGATGCGGAAGTAATAGTGGCTGACGAAGAAATAGCTAAATATTTTGAAGAAGCAAGCCTTGGAGCTAATCCTAAAATAGTTGCTAATTGGATATGTAGCGAGCTATTTGGTAAACTTAATAAGAACAATATTGAGCTAGCTGATTGTAAAATAACTCCAATCATGATTAGAGAATTAGTGAGCCTTATTGAAGATGGTACTATTTCCGGTAAAATAGCTAAGTCCATTTTTGAAGAAATGTTTGAATCAGGAGAAAATCCTGAAAAAATAGTCACGGCAAAAGGGTTAGTACAGCTAGCAGATAGTAACACCTTAGAACCGATTATCGATGAAATAATAGCTGGACACCCAGATTCGGTAGCTGAATATAGAAACGGCAAAGAGAAGTTATTTGGGTTCTTTGTAGGCCAAGTTATGAAGAAAACTGGCGGTAAAGCTAATCCACAAATGGTAAATGATCTGCTTAAGGCAAAGCTTTCAAAATAAGGTAGAGTAATATGAAAAAGTATAATTTTAACAAACTGATTCGTAGTAATTTGCCAGAGAGGATGAAAAAAGAGGGAGTGGCACTGTTTGGTCGTCATTTAACTGATGAAGAATTTGCCAAAGAATTAAAGAATAAGCTGGTAGAGGAAGCTAGTGAAGTGCAGGCTACAGAATCTCGAGAAGATATGATTAAGGAGCTAGCAGATGTTATGGAAGTAATAGAAGCTCTCACCTCATTGCATGACATAACAAAAGAAGAAATTGAAAAAGAACGTCTTTTAAAAGGCCAGACAAATGGGCATTTCCTAGCAGCTAATTTTGTGGACTATATCGAAGTGCCCGTTAGTAATCATAAGGTTATAGAATATTTAGAAAAAAGAAATCGACCTTACGAATGTAATTAAGTAAACTGTTTAATTTTTTTAAATTCATCTAATAAAATGGTAAAAGCTGATATTTGTTTTAAATAAATACAGATAAGCTTTTAAAGGCAATTTTACCTGCAGCATTCATTGTCACAGTTAAGCTAGTTTTTGGCTTTTACTTATTTATCCTTATATATTCGACTATTTCCTGTTCTGAGCTATTCATATAAAAATGCTTCATATATTTACCCTGTTTATCCATGAGATACACGAAAGATGAGTGGTCTATCATGTAATTATTGAGATTTTCAGAAGTTTGGGATCTAGTATAGAATACCTTATACAGGTCTGCTACATATTTCAAATCTGCAGCTGAGCCTGTAAGACCTATAAATTTTGGATGGAAATGGCTTAAATATTCTTTTAGTAATGCGGGAGTATCTCTGTCAGGGTCAATTGTAATAAATATTGGTAAGATATCAATATTATACTTTTCTAAAGTAGTGATAACATTGGATAATTTATTTAATGTAGTAGGACAGATATCAGGGCAATATGTAAAGCCAAAATAAATTAGGCTCAAATGACCTTTTATTTGCTCGCTGCTAAATTTATTACCGTTCTGATCAGTTAGGACAAATTCGCCGCCAATCGGCACATCTTCAGGTATAGCTCCGCCATGACCTGATAATGGTTTACTGGGCAGTTCTACAAAAATCAAGATATATGAAGATACAAGAGCTATAATTATGCTAAGTAAAATGATAATTTTAGTGGTTAGTTTAATCTTTTTATTTTCTTCCATATAATATATACCCAATATATTTTATTTTAGCATATCGGCAACTTCTAAAGCTGCATAAGTAAAAATACCTGCGGCCCCTGCTCTCTTAAAACCTATTAATGATTCTACTATTGCTTTTTCCCACTGGAGGACTCCTGCTTCGGAAGCAATTTTCAGCATCGAATACTCACCGCTGACCTGATAGGCAAAAATATGAACATCGAACCTTTCAGAAGCTTCACGTATTACATCTAAATATGGCATTCCTGGTTTTACCATAATCATATCAGCACCTTCTGAAATGTCCTGCTCAATCTCGCGCATGGCTTCCTTAATGTTACGAATATCCATTTGGTATGTGGCTTTACTTAGGTATTCTTTCTTGTTACTCCTAACTGCTTGTCTAAAAGGCCCATAAAAACTCGAATCATATTTTGCTGCATAAGCAAGAATATTAACGTGAGTAAAATCATTAGAATCAAGTTCTTCTCTGATAGCCATTATCCTACCGTCCATCATATCAGACGGTGCAATAATATCAGCTCCTGCTTTTGCTAAGACTAGAGCCTGATTTGATAAAGCTTTAATAGTCTGATCATTGTCAACATCACCGTCAATTAGGATACCATCGTGGCCGTGGATAGTATAAGGATCAAGAGCTACATCGCAGGAAATTCCTATTTCAAGACCTTTATTTTTAAGAGTTCTAATAGTGCGGCATACTAGATTATCAAGATTATATGCCTCGTCAGCATCCTCAGATTTTAACTTATCGTCAACTGAAGGAAATAAAGCAATTGCTTTTATGCCTCTTTCCTGCGCCTCTTTGGCTGTAATTACAACTTGATCTATTGATTGCCTATAAACTCCAGGCATCGTCTTAATCTCGTGGCGTTCATTCTCTCCTTCAACGACAAACATCGGCAGTATAAGATCTTCAGGGCGAAGTGTTGACTCTGCCATCAGGTCACGCAGCCAACTAGTTCTTCTATTTCTTCTTAATCTAACAATAGGAAACATAATTTTGTAAATAATTAATTGAAAATGGTAATAGCTTCCGCAACTTAAAACTAGCAATAAATTTACTATATACAATCTATGAACTTGCTTCAATCAATCTTTTAAACAAGTTTGTATCTAACTCGGAATTTAAATATTCAGAGTGCCACTGAACCCCCACTAGAAACTTATAATCTTTTGACTCAACCGCTTCAATAATTCCGTCAGGGGCATACGCAGAAGCTACCAGGCCTTTTCCTAGATTTTCAATTGCCTGATGGTGAGTGGAGTTTACCATAACTCTGGAGTTAGGGCTAAGAGATCTTAAAATTGTTCCTTCTTTGATGCTAATAGGGTGAGTTGGAATATTTTTAGGTGGAGGTTGTTCATGATTTAACTCGCTGCTAAAATGATCCGGAATATGTTGGATAAGAGTTCCTCCAAAAAGGATATTAATTAATTGTAAGCCATTGCAGATGCCAAATACAGGTATATTTTCACTAAGAGCTTTTTGAGTAATTTCTAATTCATATTCAGCCCTAACATCTTTGGTTTTAACTTTATCCGATAAAATTTCGCAACCATAAAACCTAGGATGGATATCTTCATCACACCCAGGTATAATCAACCCATCAATCAATGCTAGTGTTGCGTCAATATTCTGGTTATAAGGAAGCATAACTGGTATTCCTCCTGCTTTCTCAACATTTTGCGAATAACAAGCCCTAAGAGCGTACCACGGGAATGACGCATAAGAATATTTACTAGAATCGGTGTTTAGATCAAGAATAATCCCTATTACTGGTTGCCTTAAATTATTCATTTACCCAACTAAACTTCGACTTCAGTAAATTCGATTTTATTTTCAGCGGTGATAGTGATTTTTTCTATTTTTAACTTTGCTTCTTTTAGCATTTTTTCACAATGATTTTTGAGGGCAACTCCTCTTTCAAAGCTAGAAACTGCATCAGCTAAACTTTCTTGACCGGTATCGATTTTATTTACTATCTCTTCAAGTTCAGCCAAAGCTTCTTCAAAACTCATTTTTTCGATAGATTTAGTCATAAATCTCAATTAATATTTATTTTGTGCCAATTAAACATTATTTATTTCTTATATGCAAGTTAGAATTTATATCCCTACTAAATCATCTACCCAATCTGGACACGGCTCTGGAAATTGGTTGCTGGAATTTGTAGAAAAACCTGGTAATAAATTCAAGGAAACCCTAATGGGACGCACTTCTTCTAATGATATGTCTAATGAAGTTAAAATAAAATTTCCCACTTTGGAAAAAGCAATAGAATTTGCTAAAAAGAAGAATTACGATTTTGAAGTAATAGAACCGAAAAAACCAAAATTAATCAAGAAAACTTACGCTAGCAATTTTAATTAATTTATTTGTTGGCACTTACGGAGAAATATTGCAATTTTATATTCCCGGAAGCTATATTGAGTTTGCATAATAAATTATGCTTTAGCTGCGGTTTCTGATGTTGTTAAAAAATTTTTGCATTAGATTGACTGATTCCTCTTCAAGTATACCAGTATATATTTCTGGCCGATGGAAACAGGACGAGGAGTTAAAAAATCTCACTCCATTTTCTACTGCTCCTTGTTTTGTGTCAGCGGCAGCGTAATATATTCTTCTGAGTCTTGCGTTAGCAATGGCCGCAGCACACATAGTACATGGTTCTAAAGTAATGTATATATCGCATTCAGATAAATTCTTATTATCTAATTCTAAGCACGCACGGTTGATGGCTAAAATTTCAGCGTGAGAATTGGGGTTTTTAGTTTGTTGAACAAGGTTTCTAGTACTGGCAACAATACTATTGCCCGTATTGTGTATTATAACACAGCCGACCGGTACTTCATTCTCCTCGAAAGCTTGTCGGGCTTCCTGAAATGCCAGTTGCATGAACCTATTCTCAAAATTATATTTTTTCACGATAGTTTACGTCTTGTTCAAGTCCTGCTGGATCCTGATGTATAGTAATTTCTGCTTCTGGAAATTCCTGCAATAAATCTTTCATTAGTTTATCAGCCATTTCATGAGATCTATACAAAGTAATATTGCCGTCAAGTTCTAAATGAAATTGAATAAAAGGTTTACTTGCTGCATATCGTGTTTTCAATTCATGGATACCTTTTACCTGATTGTAATTAGAGACGATGCTCAGGATTTTATCTTTTTCTTTTTGAGGAAATTCTTCATCTGCTAAGTTACGGATTGCTTCACGAAATAGTCTGTAGGACGCGTACATGACGTATAAAGAAATACCGATTCCTGCTAAAGCATCGATATACCAAAAGGTCGCACTTAAATAAATAGAAATAATAACGGCAATATTAGTGATAAAATCTGAGAAATAATGGAGTTTATCAGCACTTATAATTTTTGATTTTGTTTTACTGATGACATAAGATTGAAAACATACAAGGATAAATGTTAAAAACACGCAAAAATACATGACATTAGCCCCAAGTTCTAAATTTACGAGTTCAGAACCTGAAAATAACGATTTTGAAGAGGAAAAAAGAGTAAACAAGCATGAAGCAAAAAAAAACATTGATTGTGAAAAAATGGCTAGATCCTGAAACTTTTCATGGCCAAATCTATGATTATCATCTGCTGGTAGTAAAGAAACTCTAATAGCTATTAGATTTATTACTGAAGAAGATATATCAAGTAACGAATCTATAAGCGACGCTAAAATCGACTGCGATTCGGTAGCAAGCCACGCATAGCTTTTAGCCAGCATAATAATTACCGCTGTTGTTACTGATGCGTAAGATGCAATCTTAACTAGCCTATTATTCCTCTCTATAGCCATATCTATATTTTTTAATTGCAATAAAAATTAGTAGCATATATCATATTGGTTATCTGTAACTTATCTTAATACCTAATTATTTAAAGTCAAAATTAATCTTAAAACCAAAAAAGTGAGTTATTAATATATGAAAAGTTATGTAAAAATAATATCAAACGTTCTTATTCTTGTTACTTCCGTTTTTATGTTAAACGCTTGTAGCGGGCAGATGAATAAACAAAGTGGCGGCACATTAATAGGTGGTCTTGCCGGAGGGTTACTTGGTTCTCAATTTGGCGGAGGGGAGGGAAAACTTATTGCTACAGGAGTTGGCGCTTTAGCTGGTGCACTCATAGGCGGGCAGATTGGTAAATCCATGGACGAATACGATCGTGCATTACTTGAAAAAAGTTCACGTCAGGCTCTTGAATATTCTCCGTCTGGTAGTAGCGTTGAATGGCGTAATCCTGATAGTGGAAATTATGGATATATTACTCCTACTAATACATTAAAGACAGAACAAGGTTATTGCCGTGAATATACCCAAGAAATAGTAATAGGCGGGGAAAGGAAGAAAGCTTATGGTAAGGCTTGTCGTAAACCGGACGGTAACTGGGAAATCGTTAAATAGCGATTTATTGGTTTTAAGAAAGTCAATAATATATCAGTTTAAACCCAAATTTAACAAATAGACTTGGATTGAAATATAACATGTATCTGTCCAAGTCTTTTTACTTTGCTCTTTTAGCTATATTTATTTGTCGTACTAGTAAACTCAAATTCTTGTATATCTTAATTTTAGGAAAATTATGTCTCCAGTTGTAGAGTTTTCTTCAGTTAGCAAATATTTTGACTCAAAACTTTTGGTAGATAATGTAAGTTTTAAACTACAACAAAGGGAAATAACCACATTAATTGGGCAAAACGGAGCAGGAAAGACTACTATAGCCAAGATGATATTAGGCCTTGAAAAGCCAACTCAGGGACAAATAAGGATAAAGGATAATTTAAAAATCGGTTATGCTCCCCAGAAGCTGGATTTTAACTTCAATATGCCTTTGAATGCCGAAGCTTTAATGAATATTCTAGTTCCAGGTGGAATTGATAAAGAAGTTTCCGAACTGATAAATTTTGCTGATTTCGATAATGTAAGGAAGATTGATATTTCTGAATTATCTGGTGGTCAATTACAAAAACTTGTACTTGCCGGAACACTTATGGATAAACCAGATTTAGTTATTCTAGACGAACCCACCCAGTACCTTGACGTTACAAGTCAACAAGAATTCTACAAGCTGCTTAAGCAAATAAAAGAAACAACAGGTTTAACCGTTTTTTTGATCTCGCATGACTTGTTTACGGTCATGAAAAATTCTGATCAAGTAATTTGTATTAATGGTCACGTCTGTTGCATAGGTAAGCCAAATGATGCCGGCCAGAATTTAGACTTTAAAAATGCACTATCCGAAATAGGGTTCTATGTTCATTCACATGATCATAGGCACAATCATTAATGGAATACATATTTGGTTATCGATGTTTGTAATAATTACTGTTTCAGTTTTAATCGGTCTTATTTTTGCGCCTCTTGGCTGCCTTGTTTTATGGAAAAGATATGTATATTTTGGCGATGGTCTGGCTCATGCAAGTATGTTTGCAGGCATCGTAAGCGTAATGTCAGGATTACCTATTTTCTATGCTGGACTGCTTAGTAGCGGTCTGTTTGCCTTTATCATTTTTAAATTGCGCAGTAATTCCGGTAATAGCGCAGCAATCGGTTTAACCACAAGCATAATGATATCCTTAAGCTTGGTGCTAGCTTATTCTTACCCTGGTCAGATTAATATTACTAAATATTTAGTAGGGGATATTATTTCAGCGAGTGCCCAAGATATCAAATTATTATTCTTTATTCTTATAGTAGTTTTGATATTTTTTCTCTCTTCGTATAAAGACCTTGTTTTGATGATTTTAAGTAAGGATATTGCGGAATCAAGAGGAGTAAAAGTTAAATTTCTTGAACTAGCTTTTCTAGCCGTCCTCTCTTTTGCAGTGCTATCAACTATTAAGATTGTTGGAGCGTTGCTTGTTACTAGTATAATAGTCATTCCGGCAATGGTTGCCAGAATGGTTGCTAAGTCACCGGTGTCAATGATCGGCTTTGCTATCCTTTCTTCCTTAATGATGAATTTTATAGGAGGGATCTTGTCTTTCTATTTAGATATCCCTTTTGCTCCATCCATTATATTATCTGGAGGGTTTATATATTTTCTACTTTTATTTATCACGCACTTTAAAAAATTTTTATTTAAAACTAGTCACTAGATTCAGATAGAGAGGGACTAAATTTTTCTCCTAATATTTCTACTGGATTTTTTTCTAACTGTAAAAACGGAGAAAGTAATGAATCAGTTAAGGATTTAGCAAAAATATCCTCTGAAAATGGTTTGGAAGATATAAAACCTTTATCTTGTCCAAAACATAATTTTTTACGCAATGAACTATTCTTTAATGGTTTTGCCTTGAAAGAAGAAGGTTCAGGTGTAGGAAAAAAACTAGAACTACCAACTTCTTGTGTACGAGTATATATTTTAGGGTCTTCTAAAGCTCCTAGTTCTTTATCAATTATTTTATCAGGGGTAAATTCATCAGTAGTGGATTTAATTGTAATAAGTTTATTGATTTTTGTTAAACACCCTACTGAGTCTTTGTTATCCACTTTAATCACGCTATATCCGTTTTTTTTAGCAAGAAAACAATTTTTCTCATCATCATCAATTAAATATACCGATTGCTCTGTTGTTATTTCAAAATGATCCATAGCTTTTTTTATATGCTTTAATTTACCAGGATAAAGAGTAGATGAAGGCCCGTTGATGATTTTAACTTTATTAATTTCATCTTCCGTCAAGCCTAGCTTTTGTAAAGCCGGTTCTATTACCTCTGGATATTCTGATAAGGTGGTAATAGCTATTTTGTGGCCATGTTTGAGTGTCTTGCGTATGATAGGTAACAGATTAACAGGATCTCTTAAACAGTTATCCTCATCTGCTAAAAACTTGTCTATTAATTCTTTAGGTACTGATCCCGTAATATTCAGGGTATCAAAAAAATCGTGGGAATTACCCTTTATTATAGTGTTATCAAAATCCCAGCAAAATAAGTACTCCTTTTTTAAGGGGTCTGGCTTTATATAGAAAGAATCGCTAACTTCTGCTTCTGGGTTTATTATATACTTCTTTTTGCTCATGCAACTTATAGTTAAATAATAGTTAACATAAAACATTGTTTGCTTTTTGTAAAAGGAATTTTTATGTATATATTATATAATTTAATACAAACTTAAAGTTGTATAATACTGATACTAATATAAAACTTTTCTGTTCTAATGATTATTTAGATAAAAACTCTCTTGAAATTCTAGAAAAATTAACCGATTATTTATATTTATACTTGAAAGAAATAGAAAAATATATATAGTCATCCCTTAACATTTTTATAACCAGCACCACACCTCATATGCTAATACTTTTTATAGCTTTATACATGGTCTTCTCAATTATAATCGGATTATATTCTAGTCTAGGAGTAAGAAATTCCACTGATTATATCTTAGCAGGTAGAGCAATACCACTCTATATGACGGTTGCAACGGTATTTGCGACGTGGTTTGGCTCAGAATCCGTTGTTGGAATTCCTCCTGTTTTTATTAATGACGGTTTAAGGGGAATAATAGCTGAACCTATCGGCACTGGTTTTTGCCTTATAATAGTTGGTGTTTTTTATGCTGCCAGACTTTATCGGATGAAACTTGTAACCATCGGTGATTTTTATAGGCAACGATTTGGACGAGTTAGAAATGCTAGTGTCTTTAACTATATGTGCCAGTTATCTTGGATGGATGTCAGCACAGATAGTAGCACTTGGTTTAGTAATAAAACTTATTTTTAACGATGCGATTTGCTTTGAGCTTGCAATGCTGATAGGACTAGCCATAATCATGCTCTATACGATAGTGGGTGGAATGAAATCGTTGGTAGTGATGGATTTCATCCAAATGATATTGATTATAGTGGGGTTACTTGCTGTGGCAGTGTTAGTTGCCGGTCGTTTTGACGGAGGGGCAACTGAAATTATTTCGCATGCTGCGGCAAATAATAAATTTGATTTTTGGCCAGAAACAAATTTTCATGATACACTTGAATTTGTTGCAACTTTTTTGACTCTAGCTCTAGGGTCTGTTCCTCAGCAAGATGTTTTCCAGAGGGTAATGGCTTCTAAAGATGAACGTACAGCAGTTCTTGGCTCCACGATTGGTGGTGTCATATATATAATATTTTGTTTTGTGCCGATTTTTATCACATACGGTATTTCATTATTATCCCCAGGGATTTTTGAGCAGACGTTAGAAGCTGGAGGTGATCAGCAAAGGATTTTAGTAGACTATATATTTAAAGAAACTCCGGTGTTCTTACAAGTTCTGTTTTTTGGAGCTTTACTTTCGGCTATAATGTCAACTGCTTCCGGTACTCTGCTTGCTCCTTCAGCCTTGCTTGCGGAGAACATACTAAAAGATTCTCTGAAGCTTACGGATAGAGGGATCGTTTTAACATCAAGAATTGGAGTGTTTGTTTTTGGATTTTTAGTATATTTCTATTCCTACTTAAATGTAAGCGCAGGAGTTACCATATTAGAGATAATTAAAGGAGCATATCTTGTAACTTTATGTGGAGCATTTGTACCTTTAACATTTGGCGTTTACTGGAGTAAAGCAAATAACCACGGGGCAATATTATCTATTATTCTAGGTGTAGGTACGTGGGCAATACTGACTTTTCTTGAGGAAGATTATATACCGCCTCAATTAATTGGCCTTCTAATGGCTACGATTGGTATGATAGTAGGCAGCCTATCCTCAAAGTATTGGAAAAAACTAAAGACTAGCTCTGCATATTAATTGATTAAACCATAAAAAATAGTTGATTAATCGGCAAAATTAGTTCATATTGCTTTCCTAGGGGCGATTAGCTCAGTTGGTAGAGCATCTCGTTTACACCGAGACGGTCGGCAGTTCGAGTCTGTCATCGCCCACCAAATATTTTCCGTTTGCATTATGAGAGGTCTTAATGGTAAAAACTAATGCACACAAATTTGTTTTTGTTTTCTTAGGTTTAGCCATTACACTGGCTATTTTTTTGTTAGTTAAACCTTCTCCAGTATCCATAAAAAGCTTAGCAAGTTCCGTAGCTGAAATAAGCACGTTAAAATAAAACGTTAGGAAAAGCATTGAAAATAAGAGAGGCCACAGATAAAGATACCCCCGCTTTATTACCATTACTTGATGAACTTGGATATCCTGTATCATTTGAAGATTTTAATATAAGGTTTAAAAGGTTTTTGCAAAACCCAGGATATGGAGTGGCGTTATGTGAAATGGACAAACAGATTGCAGGATTAGTGGCTTGGTCTAGGAGCAGTCTTTTTGTTTCAGATAGCACTAGATTTCATATTGAGGGATTGGTAGTTGCTAGTCGCTATAGAGGACAAGGTATTGGAAAGATGCTTATGAAATTTGTCGAAGATATTGCAAAGGAAAGCAGCCCTGCTATTATTGATCTAACGTCGGGATTAAGACGTGCAAAAGCTGGTAGCCACGAATTTTATAAGAACCTTGGCTATAAAAACGAAGGATATATGGCCAAGCTATACTTGAGGAAGGAGTTATAATGGTATTTATCAAAATATTATAAAAATTAGCGATTCTCTCCATAAAAATAGCTATACCATTAGCCAATAAAAATTTTATTTTTTTATTAAAGCTAATCATGCTTTTCTTAGTGTTTATGTGCGTTAATTTAAACGGTGTAGACCGGTGAAAAAGAAAACTTCTATAAACATTACTCAGGAATACCAACATCCTGGGCTTTACGATTGTGAGTATGGAAATTTCACTGAGGATTTTGATATTTTTAGTAGCTATATTAATTCTGGACAAGTATTAGATTTAGCTTGTGGTACTGGAAGACTTACTATTGAGCTTGCCAAAAGAGGATTAGAATGTGTAGGAATAGATAAAAGTGTATCCATGTTGTCTATTGCGCAGGCAAAATCTAAAGCCTTAGGATTTGATATTTTCTACTTGCAAGAAGATATAAGAAAGTTTCAGCTAGAGCAAAAATTCAACCTTATAGCCATGGCAGGTAATAGTTTTCAGGCGTTATTGAACGAATCCGACCAAAGGAGTTGTTTGGCTTGTGTAAGCTGGCATCTGAAAAGATGCGGATTTTTTATTTTTAATACACGTAATACTGTGGCTGATGAAATGAAAACTTCAAGGGAATTTGAATACTGGCATGATTTTCTAGATGCTAATGGTAATAGAGTAAAGGTTTATGGAACGCAACATTATGATTCTTTCAATAATACTGTCTTATATACCACCAAAAGAGTATGGCAAACTCATCATACTCTAAGTAAAATTACTCTTAAATTTACAAATTTTCCCACCTTATTACATCTTTTAAATCAGGCAGGGTTTGAAATATTAGAGGTATACGGAAGTTTTTCTAGAGAACCATTTGATTCTAATAATTCCAAAGACATAATTATTGTTTCCAGGAAGAAATTGTAGCCTCAATAGTATTGTAAATTTTTCTTTGCAACACCAATCTTAATAATTACTAACATAAACATATTTTCTTGTATTGCAGTATAAGTTTTTTGTTACACTAATTTTAAGTGTACAATTAATAAACAAGATAAATTAATGACTAAGACGGGGAATTCTGAAAGAACTGCTATTCCTGCGAAGGAAAGAACAGCTAAAGATCATGCTAAAGCTGTAGGTAATGGTCTATTAGGTGTGGGGGAGGCGCTATTGGGGGTAGGGATAATGGCTGGTACCGTAGCTCTTGTCGTAGTTAGTTTTGGTACTGCTTTAGTGGGACCAGGGGTTGGTGATCTTTTTGCAGCTGGAGCTTCTCTTACAGCCGACGGTGCTAGTAGAGTCAGCTCTCCTTATGGTAATAAACCACAACAAACACAACCTGTTTCCCAAATGGATGAAGAAGAGAGAAGGAAATTAGAGCAGGCCAAAGCGTTATCCAGATCACAAACTCGTGAACAAACAACTGCTATAGAACAAAGGCAATACGCCGGTAAATCAAATCCTGCTGGCGCTAAACAGACCCAAATGTCCGTACCAATAGCTGTAAAAGGAAGCCAAGTTGTTCAGTCACCGCGGCCTAAAGAATTTGAAGAAATGCCTCCTCCAAGGGGTATGGGAGCTGAATTGTTGCACAAAATTAAAAAGAATCCATGGAAAACTTTGGGAACAGCGTTGCTTGCTACGGCATTTCCAGCTGGTACTGTCATTGCTGGGGCTATTGCTGTTGGAGTGGTAGCAAAAAGCGGTTACGATTCCTATTCTAATAAGAAGGCAAGCCAAGGGAAAGCTGATTCACCTACCCCAAGAGGGATGGGTGCTGAACTGTTACATAAAATTAAAAAGAATCCATGGAAAACTTTGGGGACAGCGTTGCTTGCTACAGCATTTCCGGTAGGTACGGCTATCGCCGGTGCTGTTGCTGTGGGGGTGGTAGCAAAAAGTGGTTATGATGCTCATGTTAACAAGAAGGCAAGCCAAGGGAAAGCTGATTCACCTACCCCAAGAGGGATGGGTGCTGAATTGCTGCACAAAATTAAAAAGAATCCATGGAAAACGGTAGGAACAGCACTGCTTGCTACGGCGTTTCCAGTAGGTACGGCTATTGCTGGAGCTGTTGCTGTTGGGGTGGTAGCAAAAAGCGGTTATGATGCTTATGTTAATAAAAAAGCTGCGGCCACTATTAACCCTTCTGGTTATTCCAGCAACCCGTCTCAACCGGTTACCCATAAAAAATTATATGAACCAAAAATATCACCGCCTTCTACCCCTACTAGAAATCAAACTCATAACAAAAGTAGAAGCGGTATTCAATGACACCTTCCTAGTAATTCGCCTCTATTTACTTATCTCAAGTATTCCCAGACGTTTTTTTACTTTCGTTATTGCTTGCATCCAAACGTGCAATTTCAACTACTTTATCAAGATCTGTCTGGCTGCATATTCCAAGAAATACAGGATCACGCTGACGTATATTAGCCATATTCCAATGAGTGCGATTACGTACCGCATCTACTGTAGATTTTGTTGTACCGATTAGTTTTATTATGGTAGAATCTCTAATTTCAGGAAAGTTTTTTATTATCCAATAGATAGCATCAGGTTTATCCTGGCGTCTTGCGATAGGGGTATATTTAGCGCCTTTCTTCTTCGCCCTGGAAACTGTTTCGTAAGCATTACTCAGTTTTAACTGAAGTTTTGCATTGGAATCTTTACAACACCTTTCTATCTCTTCTTTATTCAATTGACCAGAAGTTATTGGATTATCCGCTATGACTCCCACTGCAACTTCTCCATCAGCAATGCCTTTGACTTCAAGTTCGTGCATACCGCAAAAATCAGCTATTTGTTTAAAAGTTAAAGTAGTATTATCAATAAGCCATATGGCAGTAGCTTTTGGCATTAAGGGAAGCTTTTTATTTTGTGTCATAGGTTCATTCCGTGCTTTTCCGGTTAAATATTGCTGCTGATTTGATTTAAGAAAATACTCTTTTTATGGAATAAAGTCAATTGCTCATCTCTAACCGGTATTGATCTATAAATATCCTATTTAAAAAACTATAATTTTTTTAAAAATTTGCTACAATAACGGCTCACAGCGGGTTATTAAATTGTTACTTAAAATAATTATGAAAACAATATTTTTTATTAAAATGCACGGCCTGGGTAATGATTTTGTCATTATTGAGGATTCCTTATTAGCTGATATTAAAGATATAAAAAGTTTTGTAATTAAAATTGCATGCAGGCATATTGGTATTGGCTGTGATCAATTTATAACTTATAAAAAAGATAATGATTCTATTTTTATGAATATCTTTAACCAGGATGGTTCAAAAGCTAAAGCTTGCGGTAATGCTTCGAGGTGCTTATCTCGTCTAATGTTTGACCGGTATGGTATTAAAAATACAACCATAAAAGTAGAGGGTAAAGAGATTACAGCCGAGTATTCCGATCCAGATAACATAACTGTCAATATGGGGACGGCAAATTTTGCTACAGATTGGATGCCCTCGCAGGAAAAATTATGGGAATTAGCTGAAAAATACAGAATAGAGCCAAAGGAAATGGTGTGCGTTGATATAGGAAATCCCCATCTTGTTATTTTTAGCAAGTTAGGTGATAAAGATAAAAAAATCTTTGGTAAAAATTTGCAGAAAAATGAATTATTTATTAATGGAGTAAATGTAAATTTTGCTCAAATCGATGATGATACTATAATTTTAAAAGTCTGGGAAAGAGGCACTGGTTTTACTATGGCTTGCGGAAGTGGTGCGTCTGCTAGTTTTGCAGCGGCTAATAAATTGGGGTTTGTGGATGATGAAGCAAAAGTCGCTTTTGAGCTTGGTACTTTAAAAATGAATAAAAAGAATAATCAGGTTTTGATGACTGGTTCTGCCTCATACGTTTTTGCAGGAGAGTATTATTATGAGTAAAAACCACGAGGTAATAACTTTTGGCTGTAGATTAAACAGTTATGAAAGTGAGATTATTAGGAATAATTTGACAAAATCGCACCTTACAAATGCTGTAGTTATTAATACTTGTGCGGTAACGAAAGAAGCTGAAAAACAAGCAAGACAGGCTATTCGAAAAATTAAAAGACAAGATCCTTCCAAAACTATTATAGTTACTGGGTGCGCCGCCCAGAACAGTCCGGAAATGTTTGCATCAATGAGTGAAGTAAGTAAAGTACTTGGGAACGAGGAAAAGCTCTCTAGCAGTAATTACTTTATTGATGAAAAGCGTATTGCTGTTAATGACATTATGTCAGTTAAAGAAACAGCCAATCATTTGGTAACAAGTTTTGAAGGAAAGGTAAGGGCCTTTATCCAGGTGCAAAACGGGTGTGATCACAGATGTACTTTTTGCATGATACCGTATGGTCGAGGGAACAGTAGATCTGTACCAATAGGAGTAATTGCTCAGCAGATACGGTTGCTCCTTGCTGAAAATTATCAGGAAATAGTTTTTACAGGAGTAGATGTTACAGCTTATGGAGCTGATTTACCTGGGAAACCTAGTTTTGCTCAAATGATAAGAAGGATATTTTCTCTAATACCTAATTTACAAAGGCTTCGCCTGTCGTCAATTGATGTTGCAGAAATTGATGACGAGCTTTTTAGCCTTTTTGCTCATAATCCGAAGATAATGCCTCATTTTCATATCAGCCTTCAAGCTGGAGATAATATGATTTTAAAAAGAATGAAACGTCGCCATAATAGAGAACAAATTGTAGAATTTTGTAATAAGCTTAGAGCACTTAGGCCAGAAGTATCTTTCGGAGCTGATATTATTGCCGGGTTTCCAACGGAAACTGAAGAAATGTTTGAAAATACAAGAAGACTCATCTCGGAAGCAGGGCTTCAATATTTGCATGTCTTTCCTTACTCCGAGAGGGAAGGAACTCCGGCTGCTAGGATGCCTCAAGTACCTAAACAAATCAGGAAAGAAAGAGCTGCGATTCTGCGAGCTGAGGGCATTCAAGAATTACATAAATTTTTTGCTCAAAATGTTGGTAAAGACGTAAACGTGTTAGTTGAAAAGAATAACATGGCTCATACTGAGAATTTTATCCCGGTAAAGCTTGAGGGTGAGTATGATATGGGTCAAATAATAAAAGCCAAATTATACTCTTTTGAAGCAGAATATATGATAGCAAAGGTAGCATAATGTACAATTTTAAGAAATTTGCCGTTGTCGGTAGTGGTAGTTGGGGTAGTGCAATTGCTGCCCATTTAGCAAGAATACATGAGTCAGTCGTTATATATTCAGATTCAAAAGAAATAGCAGATGAGATAAATAACAAAAAAACTAATACCAGATATCTTGAAGCTGTTACTTTACCAGCTAATTTAGTAGCAACGGATAAAATAGCAGAAATTACGAATTCTGAGGTAATATTTATTGTAGTGCCATCGCACGCATTCGGAAATGTGTTAGAAGAAATGAAAAAGCATTATGTTCCATTAACTACTGTTTTTGTGATAGCAACCAAGGGGGTTTCTTCAAATCCGCTAGAATTGCTTTCCGACCGGTTTAAAGGACATTTTGATAATTCTTTTGCTTTTTTTTCCGGTCCCAACTTTGCTAAAGAAGTAGCATTGGGAAAATTTAGCAGTGCGACAGTTTCTTCTCCTGATCTAGGCCTTGCAAATAACTTAGCTAAAAAATTATCTACACCGAGTTTTGAAATTTCTACTACAGAAGATATTATAACTGTCCAGATATCTTCCCTAGTTAAAAATATGGTAGCAATAAAAAGCGGCATTCTGGAAGCAAGTGGAGCTGGAGAAAATGCTAGGGCTTGGCTTATTACTAGAGCTTTACAGGAGGTATTGCATATTTCTTCTATAATTGGGGGAAAACAGGAAACTCTCCTCGAGCCAGCGGTAGTAGGTGATTTGATTTTAACAAGTTATTCTAAGACTTCTCGAAATACGAAATTTGGATTTGAACTTCATCAAAATAATTATTCTAAAGATTTTATTTCTTCTTATTCAACTTTGGTTGAAGGGCTTGAGGCTACAAAATTAATAAAACCATTTCTTTTAAAATATAATATCAAATTATCAGATTTGCCTATAATCAATTCTGTAGTAGAGGCAGTACAAAGAGTAAAGAGTTAGGATTGCAAAATAATGATTTACAGCCTGATAAAGGAATGCTAAAAGCCCGGCTATTTAGGTAATACGTTTTCAAAATAGCATCTCATTTTATATTTATAAAACTTCTAAAAATCTTGAAGGCATTTAAAACATACAAAATTCAGAGCAAAAATGAGCGGTTCAATTAAGTTATTATATCACTATATTGAAATATAAGAGTTATGGTAGTCCCTTTACCGACAATACTTTTTATATCAAATGTGCCGTTCATTAATTCAACTAGTTTCTTAGTTAAAGGTAGGCCAAGGCCCGTACCTTCATATTTTCTGCTAAGTTTATTATCTAGTTGGCCAAAAGAGGAAAGAGCTTTTGGGATATCCTGATCGCTCATACCGATACCGGTATCTGTTACAGAGATGTAAACTAATTTTTTTAAAACATCTTTTTTTACCGATAAAGTTACTGAACCTTCTGAAGGGGTAAATTTAACTGAGTTTGATAAAAGATTCAATAAAGCTTGTTTTAGCCTTTTTGGATCGGCCTTCATTACTATGTGTTCTTGAGGTAAATCTTCAATTAATTTGACATTGGCTTCATCAGCTCTTGGTTTTACAAACCTCAGGCTTGATAAAGCCAATTTGTTTAGATCAAGATCAATTAACTCTACTTTTAGTTTATCTACTGAAGCTTTTGAAAAATCTAAAATATCATTTATTACACTTAATAGATGCTTTCCAGAGTTATTTATATCATTTATATAATCTTTATATTGGGTGTTTTCTAATTTTCCGTAAGTCTCAGATAAAATCATTTCTGAAAACCCGATAATTGCGTTGAGTGGAGTACGTAATTCATGGCTTACATTTGCTAGGAATTGAGTTTTAGCAGAGCTTTCAGTCTCTGCTTTAACTTTTGCTTCCTCTAATTCTCTGTTAGTTTCAAATTGTTTATTAATAATTTTTTGAGCATAGTTTGTGTTATACATAACAATAATAAAAAATACTAAAAATATAACAATAAAACTTATAAATATTCTTTTCTCAAGATAAGCAATATTGTTCCACTGATCTGTTATATCAGTTGTAATTTCAACAATACCATCTACGTTAAATTCTCCATTTTCAGAATCAATAATAGGAATATAAGTAATTATATAAGATATTTCATTTTCTAAACCATCTTGATCAGTAACCATAGCTCTCGAAACTAGTATATTTCTAGTTTTACCTCTCATAGCTTCCATTAATGGATTTTTAGCAAAATATGAATTTAAAAAGTATTTGTCTAAAATTAGAATAAATTTACTATATAAATAAGTGCTATCATTTAATTTAACATTTAAAAAGTCGTTAGACTGGCTTTCAATAAATTTTCTACCATTCTTATCGTATAAAGATATATTAGTCTTTAATTCATTGAAAAATTGGGAAGATTTTTTAGCAAATTGGATAAAATCTTGATCGGTCATTAACGATTCAAAATTTCGGTTTTTTAGTTTAAGTACGGCGCTTTTATTATTAGCCCATATTTTATGTTTATATATTTCAGCAATCCTAGCATTTTGGTCGGAAATTTGCTTAATTACAACCTCTTCTATCATGAAGTATCTATATAGCACTATGTTTGCTATTATGTTTAAAAATAACCCAATAAATGATAATCTAATTATATGTTTATTCTGAATCATTTAACGTTCAAACTATAGTATATTGTTGGTTGAGGTTATTCCTAGCATCTTAAGAATAACAGAGTCCTACTAATAGCTCTAGACTTAAAAAACAATACCAAAAAAATTTCTCTAGAAATGCACAAACAGTTGCAAACTAGTTGTTTAGCCAAAAAAATAATTTTTTAAATTGACTGTTATGTTGTATTAGCATATACCAGGTTAGTACTTTATAGTACTTTAGTAGTCAGTTATGGCTTATTAGGTGTTGTTGAGAATTTTTAAAAGACTATTTAGTTAAGTATGAGCGTATTAAAAATTTTTACAGATTATCGGCATTTGCAAATTTTTATTTTAGCAATTTTTAGCGCAATGCCTCTTGGTATATTATATAGGGTTATTTCAGCGTGGTTAACGGAAGAGCAAATTGCTCTTGCAGTAATAACTACCTTTTCAATATCTAAAATATTTTATTCATTAAAATTCTTGTGGGCTCCTATTATTGACCAGATAAAGATACCAGTATTAGGGAAAATTGGTCATCGAAAAAGCTGGATGATTTTATGCGCAGGTGCTCTAGCTTTTATTTTATTTTCTATGAGTAAAGTAGATCCACAGAATTCCCTTGCCGAATTATACGTTTTAGTTATCGCTCTGGGGGTGCTCTCAGCTACTTTTGATATTATTTTCGACGCTTTTAGGATAGATATTTTAGAAAAGGAAATGCAAGCTATAGGTGCTGCAAATACTATATTTGGCTATAGAATAGGATTAATAATAATATCCTCCGGTGCATTTTATTTCTCTGAGTTATATGGATGGGCAAAAGTATTTTCTATTATAGCCCTGTCATATTTTGCTGTAATCTTTTACATTTTATCGCTGAATGAACCTGTCATAATCCGTGATAAATTTAATGCTTTTTCCCTACATTCTTGGAAAGTGATGACGCTTGACCCATTTATTGATTTTTTTAAAAGGGAGGGGGCAATTGCAATATTACTGGCTATCATTTTCTTTAAGCTGGGCGATGCAATGCTAGGGGTAGTAGCTATGCCCTTTTACCTTGAATTAGGTTTTACAAAAAGTGAAATTGGTTTTGTATCAGGGACATTTGGGGTGTTTGCAACTATTGTCGGAACTTACCTTGGCGGTTACATAATGTACTGTGTAGGCAGTTTTAAGGGAATGATAATAACCGCCGTTGCTCAAAGTATTACTAATGCTTCTTTCATTTGGTTAAACCATATGGGTCATGATATTAATGCTTTTATGGTTGCAATTGCTATTGAAAATGTTGCCGGAGGTATGGGAATGGGAGCTTTAGTCGGATACTTAAGTGTGCTATGTAATAAAAAATTCTCTGCCACGCAATATGCTTTATTTAGCAGTGCTTCTGGCTTATTCAGCCATACCATAGTTATTTATGGGGGGAGCATAGTTGAGCAAGTAGGATGGGATTTATATTTCTTCGGGACAATTATCTTGGCTATCCCTGGCATTTTAATTCTCACATACTTAAAAAATAAATATGAGAATAAATAATTTATTTTGCTGTAAATAACAATGTGTTAGGATAATCTTCGCAAAGGTTGATCTTAAACTGAAAAAATTTTGGAGAGTTGCAATCTTTATGCTGTTAAAATTTAAATATTTTATAGCTATACCTGTTTTTCTAGTTATTTTTAGCCTGCAATTGAATCTATCAGAAGCAGCGAGGAAAAAATCACAAACAAGGGCTAGTGGCCCAGTTCAAACAAGCCTAATAGTCGATGGTAAAACGGGAATGATATTGCATTCCCATAATCAAAATGTAAAGGTTTATCCTGCTTCTCTTACTAAAGTTATGACTTTATATATGTTATTTGAAGCATTAGAAGCCGGTAAATTTTCCTTGAATGATAAATTATATGTATCCCAGAACGCTACGAAAGCTCATCCATCAAAGTTACATTTGAAAGCTGGGGAGCAAATCAGCGTTAGAGAAGCGATTCTCGCATTAATTGTTAAATCTGCAAATGATGCAGCTATAGTTGTGGCTGAAAATGTTGCCGGTTCAGGACAAAAGTTTGCTAAATTAATGAATATACGTGCTAAACAATTAGGAATGAAAAACAGCTTTTTTACTAATGCTTCGGGATGGCATCACCCAGATCAAAAAACTACTCCGATTGATTTAGCCAAGCTATCTATCGCTATAAAAAGGGATTTTCCTAAATATTACGGTTTTTTTGCAAGAACAAGTTTTAAGTTTAAGGGTAAACAAATAAATGGACATAATAGGCTTACAGCTAACTATCCTGGTGCGGAGGGACTTAAAACCGGCTTTACTAATCCTGCTGGGTGTAATTTAATTACGGTGGCTACAAGAAATGGTAAAACCCTTGTAGGAGTTGTCACCGGGAGTAGCAAGGCTATTCATCGGGACAGAAAAATGGCGAGCTTACTTGATAAGCATTTTGGCATAAAAAACGACACTTTAAAAACTAAGAAAGCAGCAAAAAGCAAAATAAAATTAGCGAGTAGTAAAGAGACGTAAAAACACTTGAAGTCTTTATTTTGTTTCAACAAAAATTTTATATAAAAATGGAAAAAGCAAGAGACGGTGCTGCTTTAAACAAAAGTAAAAAAGAAGATAAAATTTTAAGACTCTCTTCAGCTCTAAAAAATAACTTATTAAGAAGAAAATCAAAAAGTAAACCCAGGAAACAAGAGACTCAAAAAGAAATAACATAACCTTCCTGGCTTATTGGATTTTGTTACAAAAATTATATAACCGCATGGGAAGTAGGAAGTATTTAATTTACTTAACGCCAGTTTAGGATAAAAAAGGATGAGAATTGCTCAAATTACGAGGTGTTAAGGTAGATTTTTTAACAGCATAACCAGTAATACAAGCGGGCATGCCTCAGAAAATTAATAAGCAACCTATGCTTTGAATGTTCTAAGCTTATATGGTTTTTAGTACATTAAATATCGAGTCAATTAGTGAGATTTTTATGTAGTTAAGTGGGATAAGGTTAACTACATAAACAAAATTTTATACCCTAACTTCTTTAAACTCTCCAGATTTTAAGTTTCCGAGGTCGTATTTACCGTATTTAACCCTAATCAAGCGGTTTACTTTCAGAGAAAAATATTCAAAAATCTTTCTAATTTCCCGATTTTTTCCTTCAGTTAATATTACCTCAAACCATGAATTTGTTCCACCTTCTGAAATTAATCTGATCGATTTGGGTGTATAAGTTATATTATCAATTGTCAGTGGGCGAGACTTATTATGTATAATATAGGTAATTAAACTTGAAACTTTACCATGTGCGCGTACTTTGTAAACCCTTGCAAAATTGTTTTTCGGTGATTCAAGTTCTTGGGCTAAAGTGCCACTATTTGTAAGCAATAACAGGCCCTCGCTGTTTAAATCCAATCTACCTACGGAAATTACTCGAGGTAAGTAAGGCTTTAAAGCTTCGAAAACTGTGGGTCTGTTTTGGGGATCGTGGTGAGTGGTAATCAAGCCTACTGGTTTATAATACAACCAAAGCCTTGTTTGCTCTATTAGGCTTATTATTTTTCCATCTATCTCTACGACATTTTCTGGAGTAACGGTGATTACTGGAGTGTTTATGGTTTGTCCATCTATTCTGATTCGTCCTTGGAGAACCATTTTTTCAGCCTGCCGTCTTGAACAAATTCCTGCCGCCGCAATAAATTTTGCTATTCGGCCGGAGATAAATTTGCTCATAAATTACACTACAATGTTAACTATTTTTTGTGGAACAATAATAAATTTTTTGATTTCTGCATCATTGATATATTTTTGAATAGCTGGTAGATTGATAACAATCTTTTTAATTTCTTCTTGGCTTGCGTTAACAGAAAAATCATAAGTTGCTCTAAGTTTGCCGTTAATCTGTATAGCTATTGTGTAAGTGCTAACTTGCAACTTTGATTCGTCAAAGCTAGGCCAGCTAGTTTTATATAAAGGAACATCGTTACCGATTTTTTGCCAAAGTTCCTCAGTAATGTGAGGAATAAAAGGGTTCAGTAATTGAATAACAGTTTTAATACCGAAATAACTATTAGCTAGGTCGCCTGATTCCCTAGAAACTTCATCTGAAACATAATTAAATAATTCACGGATTCTGGCAATTGCTTTATTTAAACGATAGGCTAGAATATCTTCGGTAACGTTTTTTATAGTAGCATGAACCTGGCTGTTAAGCTCGTTGTTATTTTTACTATTTGACTCACCTTTTTTTAATAAATTAAATATTCTGTCAGTTTGGGCAGTTAGTTTAGCAATAAATTTTTTACATCCGTCAATTCCAGCATTAGACCATTCTAAATCTCTTTCAGCTGGGCTATCAGAAAGAACAAACATTCTAATAGCATCTGCTCCATGAGTTTCAAGCATGAGATCAAGGTCAATAACATTATTTTTAGATTTGCTCATTTTCTCGAGCTTACCCTCATAAACTTCTTCTCCTGTTATTTTATGAAAAAATTTACCATTTTTTGTTTCAACTTCGCTTGGGTATAACCATTTTCCGGATTTATCCTTATAAGTGATATGTAAAACCATACCTTGTGTTAAAAGATTTTTAAATGGCTCACGAGTCTTTAAATATCTGATATCAGCCATGGCTTTAGTAAAAAACCTAGCATAAAGTAAGTGTAGTATGGCATGTTCTACCCCTCCTATATACTGATCAACAGGCAGCCAATAATCGCAGCTTTTTGTGTCAACCATTTCACTGCTGTGAATATTACAAAAACGAGCAAAATACCAAGAGGATTCAAAAAAGGTGTCAAAAGTATCGGTTTCCCGCGTTGCTTTCCCTTTACATTTAGGGCAATCTGTATGTTTCCAGGATGGATGATGTTCAAGAGGATTTCCTGGTTTTTCGAAGTTAACATCTTTAGGTAGCTCTACCGGTAATTCGTTAATTGGAATCGGCAGAGTACCACATTTTTCGCAGTAAATTATAGGAATAGGGCAACCCCAATATCTTTGTCTAGATATCCCCCAGTCTCTTAGGCGGTAGTTAATTTTGCGAGTGCCAATTCCAAGTTCTTCAAATTTGTTTATAACTTTTTCTCTTGCGTCTTTTACTGTCATACCAGTCAAAAATGAAGAATTAATTATTATATCGTCTTCTTTGTAAAGGTATGCTTTAGAAGTTAAATCAATATAGCCGTCTTTAGACGTAGCAATTTGTCTTACAGGTAAGTTTTTTGTGTTCTGGCTTAGCTCAAAGTCTCTTTGATCATGGGCAGGACATCCATAAATTGCACCACTGCCGTAATCCATTAAAACAAAGTTTGCAATTATAATCGGTAATTTAATATTTTTATCAAAAGGATGAGCAGCAAATAAACCGGTAAATACAGCTTCTTTTTTAGCTTTTTCTATATCAGACTCAGCTGTAGAATTATGGATACATTTATCAATAAATTGTTTTATTTCATCAGTCTGTTTAATGTTCTCAATAAATGGATGGTTATAAGCTAGTGCTACAAATGTTGCCCCCAAAATTGCTTCCGGTGTGGTTGTGTATACTTCAATTTTTTGGTCACTATCTACTACATTAAAGTAGAAATTAGCACCTTGGGATTTATCAATCCAGTTTTTCTGCATTGTCTTGACCTTATCAGGCCAACCATCTAGACTATCAATATCTTTTAATAATTCTTCATTGTAGTTTGTAATTTTTAGAAACCATTGTTTCAGATATTTTTTTTCAACTAATGCTCCCGATCTCCAGCCACGTCCATTCTCTACCTGTTCATTAGCTAGTACCGTTTGATCAACAGGATCCCAGTTAACAATAGATTCCTTCTGGTAAGCTAATCCTTTGTTTAATAAATCAATAAAAAACTTTTGTTCATGCTTGTAATAACTTGGATCACAGGTAGTAAGTTCTCTTTTCCAATCATATGAAAGCCCAATAGCTTTTAATTGCTTTCTCATTACGTCAATATTAGAGTAAGTCCAGGTTTCAGGATGTAATTTGTTAGTAATTGCTGCATTTTCAGCCGGCAGACCAAAAGCGTCCCAGCCCATAGGATGAAGAACATTATAATCCTTAGCCCTAAAAAAACGTGCAATTACGTCTCCAATAGAATAGTTACGCAAATGCCCTACGTGGCATTTTCCTGAAGGATAAGGCCACATTTCAAGAACATAATATTTAGGTTTTTGGGAGTTATTGTCTGAAACAAAAGCGTTGCCTTCATCCCAGGCTCTTTGCCATTTCTCCTCTATTTCTTTGATATTCATAGGAATATATGATTATTTATCTGCCTGGTATAAAGCTCTTGCTTTTCTAATTATTTTATCTTCTAGAATACTGCCAATAGCAGACTCTTTATATTCTGTTGACCATTTATTCCCGATTTTGGTACGCTCATAGGCTTTCACGTCTACTGCTTCAGAACTTATCACTTCATCCTTAATGAAAACATTAATTTTAAATTGAGTATTAGGTTGTCCTTTAGGGCTATACCATTCAGTAATTATTACTCCACCAATACTATCTGCTGAAGTTAAAGGTGCAAAATCAAGTACGTCTAGGGCTGCCTGGTAAAGGTACTTGTTTACATTACCAACCTTTGATTTTGTGGCAGTACTTTTGGTTTTACCTGGCCTAAAAACAAGTCCTTCTCCTTGAAGTAGAGAACCCATCTCGTCCATCTCTGTCTCAACCCTTGATTTTGGATAATCTCCGGCTAAACTAGAAGTTATATATGCTAATAATACAAATAAGAATGAGAAAGACTTAAGTTTCATAGTGATAAATAAATTATAATTTAGTATATTTTTTGTTTGCATTAATATTAGGAATATAATGTTTTTTATAAATAATACAACTAAAAATGGGAAGAAAAAAAATAGCAGTATTATTATAAATTACTTATTAATTCCTTTGAGCGTATTTTGATCATCTCTACTCCTGGTTGGTTAAAAGGGTTAACTCTTGTTAAATGACCAATTGTAATTGTTTCAAGCATTAAGTGACATACCATTGCTCCAAAAGCTTCTGATGATAATTCTTTTAAAATAATGCTTCTTATAGGTAGCTTTTTCAAGCTAAGAGCATTGATGGTTGCAGTAAAATTTGCTTTATTAATATCAGAGAGTTCTTTATGAGCTAAATATCCGAATTTATTTAAATTGATTGTCTTATACTTTCCTACCTCTGAGTTAATCTTCTCTAGATAAAAGAAACTAAAAAATTTATCTTGTGGCCCTTCTAAATATAGTTGCAGCATACTATGTTGATCGTTTGGTCCTAAACCTTTTAGAGGTGTATAACCTTTACCATCCTTACCTAAAGATTCCCCAATAATTTGGGAATACCATTCTAAAAATGGCAAAAACCTTTGGAGATAACCAATATTTACTAATGTGTTTTTATTGGAATAATATATAGAACTTGCACTTAATATGGGTGTGCTTTCTGCCAGATTAGAGCAGAAAGCATCGATAACCTTGTTTGCGCCGGAAATATAAGATAGCATATCAATGCCTGCGATCAGCCCAATTAATAGAGAAACAGAAGAAAGCCCAGAATACCTTCCACTAATTCCTTCTTGATGAGGAATGAGAGTAGCTCCTATTTCCATAGCTATATCTTTTAATAGGCCGGCTTTAAGGTTAGTAATAAAAAATGATCGCAAGCCAATATCTGTAATGTTATGTTTCTGATATTCTCTCAGTAAACACCCCACCAACGCATTAGTTTCTAAAGTTTCTCCGGAGTTGCTAATTGCGATAAAGGCAGTATTTTTTATCTCTATAATGTCCATGAGATCGGCAAAGAAAAACGGATCAGTGTTATTTAAAAAATGTATTTTGGGGGAATTCTGATCTTGTCCTAGAAAACTTACCAACATCTGAGGATTAAGAGTTGCCCCTCCCATACTAATAACAATTAGATCAGAAAACCTATTTCTAATCTCACTTGCTACTGCAATAAGGTTTTTAAGTAAATCCTGTGGTTCATGCTTTTTGAAAATCTGATAGTAGGAGTTACCAGATTCTATATTATTTACTATTGTCTTTGCCGTCGAAGATAATAAATTATTGTCTTGTTTCCGGGAATCCGAGTTATAATATTTTATTTCGTACATATTTTGTGCTATTTTGTGGGTGATGTTATATTAAAAAGTACAGCAAGAATTATTATCTACCTAATTTAAGTTTTTTTAGTAGCCAATTTACATTAATTCCAATTTCTTTAAAAGCAGTTTCCCACTTTTCTGCTTGCTGGATAATTTGAGTATGAGGTGGGAATTGATCATTAGTAGCAATTATCACTCTATTGTTGGAAGTTAAATTGGTAATACTGTTAAAAGTGTTCTTATAGAGTTGTGACTCTAATCGATAACGTTTATTTTTTTTACCAAAACCATTAACACTTACTGTACCTGTTTTGGTCAAAATCCTCTTGACATTAGAGACAAAATCTAAAGTGAGGAAAGATGAGGGAACATAATCCTCTGTAAAAGCATCAATAAATATTAAATCATAGCTCTCAGCTGTTGCTTTTTGAACAAATTCAAAGCCATCTTCAATGAAGATCTTAACATTACCGGTTGGTTTGAACAAGAAATAGTTTTTGGCGATAGCGGCTACCTCTGGATCAATTTCTACAATATCGATTTGCGTGCTAGGCAACAATTTAATTAACGCATTTGGTAAACTTCCGCCCCCAAGGCCTATAATGAGAATTTTTCGTGGATTTGGTTTAAAATATAAGGTAGCGAGCATCATTTTAGAGTAATCAAAAACTAATAAATCTGGATTATCTAGTTTTATACAACTTTGATGGATATTGGTTGGGGGTTTTAGAAACGATAAGCATCGCTCGTTATTCGTTTCATATACCCACTTTGAGCCGTAGTTATTTGCGGTATTGTATATGATGGATGATGCTGTAGTTATTGCTAAGTCATAAGATATCAATACTATTAAAGCTATCCATGACTTGAAATTCATAGTAATGATTGTTGTAATATCAGTTTGTACTTATCACACCATGGCTGGGACGAGAGGGCTCGAACCTCTGACCTACGATACCAAAAACCGTTGCTCTACCAACTGAGCTACGTCCCAATTTATGATGCCTTAGTATGCAAAACTTATATCAACAAATTACCTTATAGTCAATAACTCAAATCTCTAAATCCCTATGAACCTAGAATTCTAATTTCAAGCATACGATTCGCTATTTTTAATTAGTTGCTCTTATAGCGCAGTTTTTTTAAGATATTCAGGATAACTTGCATAATAATTAATGTGTTAAAGTTATATATGGTATCGTTATGTCAGGTAAATTGTTTTAACAGCTTTATCACAGATACTAAGCACTAATGAAAAATTTTTTAGGCAGTTTGTGTATTTATGGCATAATATTAGTTGTTGTGCAAGGAATAGCCCAAGCGGCAGTTAGAGCGGTTAACAATCAGTCCACTATTGATGTTACTGCTACTGTTCAGCCTTCTTGTACAATTTTTGCAAATGATCTTCTCTTTGAAATAACTAATTTTAACAAAAAAAATTCCTATATCGGTAAAACTACACTTTCCTTATTATGTACAAAAGGTACTAGTTTTGCTATTGGATTAGATAAGGGGAGTGCTCCTGGGGCAACAATTATAAACCGCAAAATGAAAAATAGAGCAAGTTATTTAAACTACTCTTTGTATAGGGATATTGGTAACAATTTAGTGTGGGGTAATTCCCAAGGAAACACCTTGACAGGGATTGCTACTGGGGAGAGGCAAACTTTTACTCTTTATGCAAAGATTCCTGCGGGGCAAATATCAGCACCTGGAAAATATTTGGATAGTATAAATGTGGTAGTAAATTTGGGTAGCGGTACTAATAAACTATCATACCAATTATCAGTTACAATGAATGTTATCCTTAAAAATACAGAAACACCGGGCTATAACAATAGATAGTGTAGTTAACCCTGTTAATGCATTTCTACCACACAATTTCCGCATTAAAAGAATTTTTTAATTATTAATGTACAAATTTACTATTCCTATTAACAGTAGTAAATTACCATTAGGTAATCAATTTCGGTGCGATAGTTATTTGTACTAAATTGTTATTAAAACCTAGGAGGTAATCTATGATCTTTATGAAACGAGTGAGATATCTATCTAACTGCTTTATTAGCCTTGTTGTTACTATGGCTAGTGCCTTAATTCCTATAAATACATCATCGGGGGCTACAACCACATCAACTTTTCAGGTAACTGCTACAGTAGCAAGTTCATGTACAGTGACAGCTACTAGCCTAGCTTTCGGTAATTATACCTTAGCTCAATTAGACAACTCTTCTACTATCACAGCTACGTGTACTAATGGTACAACTTATACCATTGGTTTGGATGCTGGAAATTTTTCTGGAGCCACTACTACCACCCGTAGAATGACAGGTCCATCAGCGGCTGGACTTAGCTATTCATTATTTTCTGATTCTGGGAGAACTACCAATTGGGGTAATGCAACAGGTAGCTGGGTATCAGGTACAGGAACAGGGGCTGCTCAGGTTTTAACTGTATATGGCAGAATTCCTGCTAATCAAACTGCATTGATTGGTAGTTATACAGATACAGTAACAGTAACAGTAACATTTTAGATAACTTAAATTATGAGAAGATAATATGAAAAAAAGTTTTTATACTAAGTTAAGTTTATTAATCCTTTGTATTTTGCCAACTTTTGCTTATGCATCTTTTACTATTACCCCGGTAAAATTAAAAATCAGTAAGGATGAGAAAATTGCGGCTCTAGCACTTAAGAATGATAGCAATGAAATTAAGCATTTCCAGTTAATTGTGTATAAAGTGGAGAATGAGCATGGTAAAGAAGTTTTGAAGGAAACAAAAGATTTAACAGTTACTCCTGTGATGTTTAAGATAGCACCAGGTAAAAGCCAGCTGGTCAGAATTGCAATTAAAAATAAAATGTATAGCGTGATGGAAGATGGTTATAGGGTTTCTGTTAAAGAGTTACCGAAGAAGGTCAATGCAGAAGGTGCTCGTGTTCAACTGGTTACGGAGTTCAAAGTTCCTGTTTCCATAGAAGCTGAAGGCAAAAAAGAAATGGAAGCTCAACAGTAAGGAGCACAGTCTCTTTTTATCAAGATGGTCTGGCTAGTAAAATTTAAGGTATTTTTATGTTTTTATTAGCCTACCAGATTGTTAGAGCTTTGGTGAATTTAGCTAAAATCTAGCACTATGTAGGTTTATTTCTGCACAAAGCTTTGAAATACAAGAATTAGTTTTTAAAAAAGCGGATACATGTTTTCGTATATGTCTTAACTAATTTAGTGCCGAGTCATCGATCTAGTTGGTCAACAGCTGCAAGTGCAATATCCGATGGGCAATCGATGCAAAAACTATCTTTAGTAGTCGAAATAAGGTTTTTAGGTAAGGTTTTTTGCATATTAGTGGGACTAAATATTTTATTTTCAGACGTAAGTCTAGCTAACAACTCCTTAGAAACACAGATCAAAAGTATTGAGAGCGACCTTAAGGTGGGTGAACCTAAGGATCAAAGACTATCCGGAGTAGCAGGGGTATCTGGCAACAAGATTCCTGAAATAATTCATGGTTTAATTGGACGAGCGGATACTCCAAAGGATAAACCGGAAAAACCACAAGAAATCAACATTAGTGATGTCCCGCTGCAAAAGGAAGAGGCCCCGCCGGTAATAGAAGAAGAAAAAGAATATGATATTAATGATTTGCGGTCAGATTCACCCGAGATGCTATCCACCCCTACGGCAGTTAGTGATAAGCAGAATGAGGTTAAAAAAGATAATAAAAATGGGTCTGATTTGCCTGATAGTATATCAGACTTAGCTATTGTTCCAGACACAAAAAATAAGGAAGTTCAACTCCAAGAATCACCTAGAGCTACTGAGGGAAATGAAGAATCTGAAGAAAAATCTGGATTAATTAACATAGGAGATGGCAAAAAATACGAGCAATCTATAGTTTCCCTAAGAGTAAATTATGAAGAATCGGATATACTTTCTACAATATTAAAAGATCAGTCAAATAATTTATTAGTTTTAGCGGAAGATATTACCCCTTTTGACATTAAAGAAGAATATTTAGACCGTACCGTAGTAAATTTAAATGATAAGAAATATATCAATCTAACCTCACTTGAAGGTACAAAATATAATCTCGATTCGAGCAATCTTGCCTTAGATATAACTATTCCGGCTGAACAAATGAAAATGCAATATTTTAATACTACCCAAAATCCAATAACTGACGATATTTATGGAAAAAGTACAAGAGGTGCTTTTTTAAATTACGACTTAATTCTTTCCAGAAATGAAAATACAACTTACACATCAGCTTTGAACGATTTTAATTATTTCACTGATAAAGGGGTATTATTTAACAGTTTTTTTATAAAAAAAGAAGTAAATGACATTTTTGTAAAAAAAGAAAAAAATAGTAAAAAAGTTGATACTCAGTTAACGAGACTTGAAACTAACTGGACGTTTGATAATGTAAATGATATGGCAAGGTGGCGTATTGGTGATAGTTTAACTAAAGCTGCTGATTGGTCTGGTAGTACAAGGTTTATAGGATTGCAATATTCCACTAATTTTTCAGTTAGGCCAGATCTCATTACCCATCCACTTGCAAGTTTTCAAGGCAGAGCGGATTTACCTACTATATTTGACGTATATGCCAATAATTTACCGATTTATCGTGGTGAATCAAAAACTGGTGATTTTGAGATAGCTAACCTACCGGTAATTACTGGTAAAGGCGAGCTAGTTGTAAAAACTCAAGATATTACGGGTGTAGTAAGAACAATTAGGATGCCTTACTACTCTTCTCCTAGTTTACTGAAAGCCGGACTTGCAGATTATTCTTTTGAAGCGGGTATAGCACGTAAAGACTTTGGTCTCAATAGCAATAGATATAAAGATTTTGTTACTAGTGCTAACTATAGATATGGTATGAATGATTACTGGACTTCTGCCGTTCATTTTGAATTACTGAAAAACTACGCTAGTATCGGTACTACCCACGATGTGCAACTTGGTAATTATGGTCTGATTTCAACATCAATTGCCAGTAATTTTTATAAGGTAACAAATGCTCAAAAAGGCTCTTTAGGGTATAATTACCAAACTGATAGATATAATTTTAATATTACGGTTAGCAAAGCCGGCAAAAATTATTCTGATATTTATAACGCTTTAGCAAAAACTTCCACTGATCCTAGTTATCAAACTTCTGTGGGATACAATCATGAGAAATTTGGTAGTGTCTTTGTAGGATTCCTATCTTTTGTTGCTAACAATGGTGATTCTGAAAGTAAGCGCGTCAAAATTATCTCAACTACTTATAATAGAAATATTACTAAAAATTCTTCACTTAACCTTACAGTTGGAACAAATTTAGCAAATCAAAAAAAAGAAAGTTTTGTATATTTATCTTTTAATGCAAATCTAGGAAATAAAAGCCTTTCTTTAAGTAACTCTAACCAAAACGGTATTAGTACCAAGCAATTTTCGTATACTGCACCTGTGGGTAACAAATTAGGATGGGGATATAGAGCAACTCTTTTGAAAGGGCTTACAGAGGATTACGATTTGCAGTTAGATCGCCAAGGAGAAAAAGGAAATGCCTCCTTGTTTTTATATCGTTATGGGGGATCAGCCGTACAACAATTAGAGTTTATGGGTGCTTTAGTTGCTATGGACAGAGGTTTGTATCGGACTCAGCCAATTTATAATAGCATGGCTCTAGTTAAAGTAGGAGAAATTAAGGGCGTACCGGTATATAATAACAATATGCTCGTAGGGTATACCGATAGTAAAGGTAAAGTATTAGTGCCGGATGTTTTACCTTACGTCCCGTCAGAAATTAGATTGGACCAGAGAAAATTACCGCTAGATAGCAATTTCGCTTCAGTAACTGCCAAAACTGCTCCTAAGTGGAAAACAGGTGTGGTAATTGATTTCGGAGTTAATCGTGTAAAAAGCGCTGAAATGGTTTTAATTGATAGTTCTCATAAGACTGTAAATTTTGACAGGGATGTGACAATTGAAGGGATTGAAGAAAGTTTGTTTGTAGGTTATGGAGGCAAAGTATATATAACTGATATTAGAAATTTAATTTCCTTAAAAGGTACAGCGTGCGAGGGTGATGAATGCTGTAACTTTGTTGTGCCGATAAATAGCGATTCAAAAGAACCAATATTAGATTTAGGAGAGGTAACATGTCATTAATAAATATTCAAGTGCAGAATTATAAGCGCAGAGAATTAATAAATACAGTTCTTTGGAACTACTTTTTTAACACAACAAAATTATATGAGGTTATAAAAAAACAAAATATTTATGTAGTTGGTTTTAAGATATTTGCTATAAAGGTTTTATCTATATTACTATCTGATACTATAGTTTATGCTTCTGGTACTGTAAAACCTGGTGACAAAGGGTATACATGTAACTTAACAACATATAACATTGATTTTGGAGCTTTTTATCCTTACGATGTTACTTTTAAAAGTACAATTGGTACTGTGCAAGTAACTTGCCAAGCTAATACTGGTAACACTAATGTTTTATATACACTTAGCTTTAGTGCGGGTATCTCAGGAAATTATTCGGGAAGATTGGCTTACAATGGAGTAAAAACTGTTGCTTATAATTTATATAAGGATAGTAATTTTACTCAAATTCTGGGTACAGGCAGTAGTAGCACTTATACTTTTTCTAATAGTTATCCACTTGCTGGTAACCAATCCCAAACGGATAGTTTTCCTATATACGGAAAGATTCCAGTTCAACCTCTAGCAGTGCCTGGATTTGTTTACTTAGATACTATTACCGTTACCTTAACGTACTAAATTTTGTTGTAATAATCACACTAGCTTTGATTCATAGGCTATTTGGATTACCGGTAGAACCAGCAAAACTGGAAAATGTAAATTACTTTAGGTTAAAATGTGTGTGGTATTAAGAAATACATAAATTAAAAGCTGGGATATAGATATGAGAATTTTAAAAAATCTGGTCATTTTTTGCGGTTTTGCTATTGCAAGTAATGTTTTTGCTTCGGAATCGGTAAGTGTGCCAAAACAAAATGATTATTATGCAAATTATTATGAAGATACAGAAAGTACCTTGCTGTTTAAAATTAGAGGCTTTTATGCCGCTACAAATGCAAAAATGAGCAACTTACCTGCTCCGACAATTGCGGGGGCTTCAAAACCCGGAAAACTTGCACAACAGGGGTATGGCTTTGATACAGCTATGACAATATTTGTAACTGAAAATATTGCAGCTGAGGTCTCTCTTGGTCTTGGTTTCTACAAAGGTAAATCTTCTACGCTCTTAGGTGCTGCAGATGCTTACGGTAGCGGTGGTACTGGTCTTGGAAAAAGAAACCAAATTTTTATGGTCCCAGTTACCTTATCTGCCCAGTATCATGCTGCTCCATATGGTGGTCTTAGGCCTTATGTTGGTGCTGGTCTTAATGGGACCTACATGCATACACGTTCAAAAGCTATTAAAGTTGATAGTGGTTTTGGACCTGTACTCCAGGCAGGTGTAGATTTTATCTCAAAAGATGATACCTTATTTACCTTAGATATCAGGCAATATTTGTTAAAAACAAAGGTTAAATTTAAAAAAGGCTTCCTTGCTACCGATGGTATCAGTTCAAAAGTTAACTGGAATCCACTAGTGATTTCTGCCGGTTTCGGTTTTAAATTTTAGATAGCCCTTTAGGCCTTTTGTGGACGGCTGGCTTAATTTATATAAACCAAGGGGTATAAGTTCTGCTAAAGCGGTAGCAGTTGTTAAAAGTTATTTTAAAAAATCTAGGATTGGTCATACCGGAACTTTAGATCTGGAAGCAGAAGGAGTCCTGCCGATAGCTATTGGCCAGGCAACAAAATTAGTAAGTATTCTCATTAATAGTTCAAAAGAGTATATATTTACTATTCAGTTTGGCTCTCAAACTGATACCGGTGATTTGGCTGGGAAAATTATTAAAAAAACAGATATTATTCCTACAGAAGATGAATGCCTGAATGTATGCCATAAATTTGTTGGTATAATCAAGCAAATACCTCCGATATATTCAGCACTAAAAATCAATGGAGTTAGGGCTTATAAGCTGGCAAGGCAGAATAAAGAATTTGAAGTAAACCCACGTTTCATAACAATTTATGACTTAAAATTATTATGTTATGATAGTCATACTAAGCGTGCAACTTATGTGGTCAATTGTTCTAAAGGTACATATGTTAGAACCCTAGCGGAAGATATTTCTTTATCCTTGCATAGTTTAGGATTTGTGGTAGAATTGCGCCGCACAAGGGTTGGAATATTTACTGAAGAAAACTCAATAAATATGTTTAACATAAACTGCAAAACTTTTGATGAAGCTCATGCTGTAGTTAAAAGTAAGTGCTTGAAGGTTGAAGATGTACTAGACGACATCCCGGTACTTGAAGTAGATGAATTAGTTGCCCAGAAAATTAGGTATGGCCAGCAATGTGATTTCGATAAAGTAGAAAATCATGATCAGATCTGGCTTAAATACGATAACAAAATTTTGGCTATAGGTAGTTTATCTGATGAAAGCTTCAAATCTTCAAGAGTGTTTAACTATAAAAAAGATGGAGAGGAATGATGTCGATACAAGCAGAGGTGAAAACAAAGCTAATAAAGGAATATGCAAACGCCGAGAATGATACAGGTTCTGTTGAAGTGCAATGTGCTATCCTTTCGGAAAGAATCAAAAACCTGACTGAACACTTGCAGAGTAATCATAAAGATTTCTCTTCAAGAAGAGGGCTTTTAATGTTAGTCGGACGCAGGCGTAGGTTACTTAATTATCTAAAAAGTCAAAGCCTTGATAGGTATGTTAAGCTAATAAACAAGCTTGGTATTAGGAAATAGAGATGGTAAAGGGTCTTAAAAGACCCTTTGTCGTTTGTTAAGAAAATTAGTAATACATATTGTAATCTGGTTAGATTTATAGGATTAGTTTTAGGCATCATACACAGAAGTGATTTTATAGGAGATGCCTAATCCATAAGTTTTTAATGGGTGTGGCATAGATCAATACATACGGGTAGGAACTACCATCTAGAGCTTTGGAAGGTGTCAATTTCAGCTTGGGAACTATAAACCAGGACGCCAACCGGCATTTAGCCATTTTGATGGTTCGTATACTAAACAATAAATTAGAAAAAGGTAAATGGATGTTTAACGAAATAATAAAAAAAACTAACTGGAATGGTTCTGATCTTGAATTATCTACCGGTAAAATAGCACGCCAGGCCGATGGCGCAGTAATGCTGAAAATGGGTGATGCGGCAATTTTATCTACGGTAGTTAGTGCAAAACAGGTAAAAGAGGGAGCAGATTTCTTTCCCCTTACTGTTAATTATCAGGAACGTGCTTATGCTGCAGGAAAAATTCCTGGTGGTTTTTTTAAAAGAGAAGGAAGAGGTAGTGAAAAAGAAATATTAGTCTCAAGATTAATAGATCGTCCTATAAGGCCGTTATTTCATCCTGGTTTTTTAAATGAAACGCAAGTTCTTTGTACGGTACATTCTTATGATCCAAAACATAATCTTGATATTTTATCAATAATAGGAGCTTCGGCTGCGCTTGCCGTTTCTGGTATTCCTTATCTGGACATAGTTGCTGCAAGTAGAGTTGGGTACATTGACGGACAATATGTTTTAAATCCTTCGCTTGAAGAGCTAGGGAATAGTAAATTAGATTTGGTTGTGGCAGGTACAAAAGACTCAGTAATGATGGTAGAGTCAGAAGCGTCATTGCTTACCGAAGAGCAAATGCTCGAAGCAGTAAAATTTGGTCATCAAGGATTCCAGCCAGTAATAGAACTGATAGAAGATCTCAAAAAAGCTGTTGATAAAGCTCCGTGGGAAACAAAAGAGCTATTTCCGCAAGTTCTAAAAGACCAAATACGAAATTTAACAAAAGAAGCGATTAAAGAAGCCTTTACGCTCCAAATAAAACAGGAAAGATATACTTTAATTAGTGATATAAGATCAGCAATGATAGAAAAATTTACTGCTAATGAAGAATATAGTGCGGTTCAGGTGATTTTTGCTTTTAAAGAAGTAGAATCTGAAATCCTTAGAGCTGATGCTTTAAAAAATAGGGTCAGAATTGATGGTAGAAAACCTGATGAAATTAGACCAATAGAGTGTGAAACCTCCTTGTTTCCAAGTACCCACGGTTCTGCTTTATTTACAAGAGGTGAAACCCAAGGGCTAGTAATAACAACTCTTGGTACAGGTCAGGATGAGCAGATAATTGACGCTTTGGAAGGGGAATATAAGGAGTATTTCCTGTTAAATTACTTGTTTCCACCATATTGTGTAGGCGATGCGTCACCTCTTAGAGCACCAAGCAGAAGGGAAGTGGGGCATGGCAAACTTGCCTGGAGAGCTTTAAAGAGAGCTTTGCCAACAAGAACTGAATTTCCTTATACCATAAGGGTGGTATCGGAAATTACGGAATCTAACGGTTCATCTTCAATGGCAACAGTTTGTGGCGGTTCAATGTCTATGATGGATGCGGGTATTCCAATGATAGCCCCAATTTCAGGTATTGCTATGGGTCTTATTAAGGAAGGTGATAATTTTATAGTTTTATCAGATATTATTGCTGACGAGGATCATTTAGGAGACATGGACTTTAAGGTTGCCGGTAGCAAAGATGGTATTACTGCCTTACAGATGGATATTAAAGTTAGGGGTATTACTTTTGAAATAATGGAAAAAGCTCTAGAGCAAGCAAAAGCCGGACGCATTCATATTTTGGGTAAAATGGCTACAGCTATCACAACTAATAATTTAGTAAGTCAAAATGCCCCGATGATAGAATCCTTTAAGGTCGGTAAGGATAAAATTAGGGAAATAATTGGCCCTGGGGGGAAAATTATTAGAGAGATCTGCGAAACAACAGGAGCTAAAATTGACATCACAGATGAAGGACTAGTTTCCATATCGGCGGTTGGTAGGGATAAATTGGATGCCGCAATTAGCAGAGTAAAAGCAATTGCAGTTGATCCTGAAATAGGTGATATTTTTGAAGGCACAGTAGTGAAAATCTTAGAAGCAGGAGCTTTTGTTAATTATTCCGGCAATAGAGATGGATTTGTCCATATTAGCGAAATTTCGCATGAAAGGGTGGAGTCGGTTACAGGATCTCTAAAAGAAGGACAAAAAGTTAAAGTAAAGCTTATAGGTTTTGATCGTGGTAAAGCAAAATTAACTATCAAAAATGCTGAGGGTTCTCAGCCTGAAAAACCTAAAAAAGAAGTTCAGCTAAATGAAAAAGCCGTGATTCCTAAAAATGTTACCCCACCACCAACTTCTAAAGGTGAAAAAAGGGAAGTAGCTAAAAAATGGAAAAACAAGCCAGTTAGTGAAGATGAAAACATAACTGAGAGAAAATACTTCAATTAATCTGAATTGCGGTTTCTTGATAGTAGTTGTGCTTAGATTTTACATATTATAATATTAAAGTATTTCGAAAGAGAACGTGCTACTAATGATGTAAGTTTTTAAGCAGTAATTAAGATGCCTTTTATACACAAGTCCTTTTACTTTTTACGTCACGGAGAGACTGACTGGAACAAACAGCAGAGAATTATGGGCCAGTCAGACATTCCGTTAAATAAAAACGGTGTCTTACAAGCAAAAACAGTAGCTGAGAAAATTCAAGTTTTACCAATTGATGCAATCGTTACCTCACCACTTAAAAGAGCTTATGCAACAGCAGAAATAATAGGCAATAAAATTCGCCAACCTGTCTTCATCGAAAATGACTTACAGGAATTTTGCTGGGGTGTTATGGAAGGAAAAGTAAAAGGGGATTGTTCTTACAAGGACACTCCTTTTGAACCAGAAAAATGGTGGAAACAGGGTATAGTACCGACGGGTGCGGAAGCTTTTTCCGAGTTTGTAAGTAGAGCAGTGAAAGCTACTAACTACCATTTACCCCTTTATCAAAGTATATTATTTGTAGCACACGGTGGTATAATTATGGCTATACTTGCAGCTATCAGCAAACCACCACAGAGGGTTGATAATACTGCTTTATTTCATTTCACGCCCCCTGATCTTGGTAAAACCTCTTGGGATGTTAATATAATTAACTAAAAATTTTTATCATTATAATTATAATCGATTTTGAAACATGCAACGGTTTTATCTATTATTTAAGCTTGGATTATTGTATTTAATCAGCCCTGGCTTATATTTAGCATCTAAATATAAATTACCAGAAGATACGGTAATGTTGTTCCGCATGACTGTTAATATCACTTATTATACTGCTATTATTGCAATTATTTTTATAATAAAATATAAGCAATAAATATCAAAAAACTTATCATTTAAAATTTGCAACATAAAATAATATTTGTTTTATTTACTAGGATTTTGCTTCTATTATTCTTATCATAAATTATATATAATATAAGGTTATTCTAGTGTCTGAAAATCGCTTCTGTAAAAATTGGGGCCCATTTAAATTAGGCCAGATTGCTTCTGTTATTGGTGCAAATATTGCATATAATCAAACTGATCTCTTGATAGGCGATATCAAATCCTTAAAAGATGCAGGTAGTGGGGATTTAACGTTTCTAAGCAATAAAAAATATGTAGCTGGGCTTAAAGTGTGTAAAGCAGCTGTCTGTCTTGTTCCTCTAAATTTCGAGCTAGAGTCTAAAATCATCCCTATTCTGCTTCAAGTACCAAATCCTTATTATGCTTACGCTTTGCTAGTTGATTTATTTTATGCTCCGGCAAAAGAACTGAAAGGGTGGATAGCACCTTCCGCATTTATAGCTAAATCTGCTAAAATTGGTAAAAATTGTTATATAGATCATAATGTGGTAATAGAAGAAAATGTTGAGATAGGAGATGATTGCGTAATTGAATCAGGTAGTTTCGTTGATTACGGTGTCCGAATTGGCCACAGAGCTAGAATTGGTTCAAATGTATCTATTTCTTATGCGTTAATAGGTGATGATGTAGTAATCCTACCTGGAGCTAGAATCGGACAGGACGGTTTCGGTTTTGCTACTCATCAAGGGGTGCATAAAAAAATATATCATACGGGATCGGTAATAATAGGCAATAATGTTGAAATCGGCGCAAACACAACTATTGATCGAGGTTCGATGAATAATACAATAATTGAGGATTTATGTAGAATAGATAATTTAGTTCAAATAGGTCATAATGTTCACATAAAAAAAGGTGCAATTCTGGTAGCGCAGGTGGGTATTGCTGGTAGTAGTGTGATAGGTTCTTATTGTGCACTTGGAGGGCAGGTAGGAGTGGCAGGACATATTACCATTACTGATAATGTACAAATTGCTGGTCAAGGCGGGGTAATTCAGGATATAAAGGAATCAGGAATTATGGGAGGAACGCCGGCTGTTCCGATAAAGGACTGGCATAGGCAGACCATAATTTTAAAAAAATTAATTAATGAAAAAAAGAAATGAATACGCAAGAAGATACATCAATGGATATCAATCAAATAATGTCGATAATACCTCATAGGTATCCTTTTTTATTGATAGATAGAATTAAAGAAATAATTTTAGGGGAATCTATAATTGGTATTAAAAATATAACTTTTAATGAACCTCAATTTACTGGACATTTCCCAAGCAGGCCGATAATGCCAGGAGTTTTAATTATTGAAGCAATGGCGCAATTATCAGCTGTGCTAGTGGCTAAATCCATGGAGACTACTGAAGATAAAGAAGTATTTTTTATGTCTATTGAGGAATCAAAATTTAGGAAAATAGTAGAACCGGGGGATTGTCTGGTTATGTATTCTAGTATAGTTCAAAACCGTGGTTCTGTTTGGAAATTCAAGGCACGTGCAGAAGTTGACGGTAAAATCGCATCGGAAGCAGTTTTTACTGCAATGGTAAGAGATAAAAATAAAGGATAAGAGATGATACATAAGAGTGCCCTAGTTAGTAAAAAGGCTAAAATTGGAAATAATGTAAAAATAGGACCATTTTCAATTATTGGCGATAAGGCTATTATTGGGGATAACGTAGAAATAAAATCACATGTGGTTATTGAGGGGAGAGTGACAATTGGTGAAGCAACAATTATTTATCCATTTGCTTCCTTATGTTATCCACAGACTTTAAAATATCAGGGGGAAGATTCAGAAATTATTATTGGTAAAAACAATACAATTCGAGAATATGTAACGATTCAGCATGGAACTGAGGACGGTTCAATGCGTACTACTATTGGTGATAATTGCTTATTTATGGTAGGTGTTCATATTGCCCATAATTGTACTGTCGGCAATAATGTAATTTTTGCTAATTATGTTAGTCTTGCTGGTCATGTTAATGTAGGGGACTTTGCAATTATCGGAGGTCTTTCAGCTGTGCAGCAGTTTGTTAGAGTGGGCTCTCATACAATGATAGGTGGGATATCTGCGGTAGTAAGAGATCTTGTTCCTTATGGCCTTGCAACAAGTGATAGGGCTCACCTGGAAGGTCTTAATTTGGTTGGTATGAATAGGCGTGGTTTTGATAAACAGCAATCTCTGGAAGCAAGCAAAGTAATAAGAGAGATATTTAATGAAAATTCCGAAAATGTTTTTACTAAACGCATTGAACTTGCTCGGGAGAATTACCCCGATAATAAAATTGTCCAAGAGATAGCTGAATTTCTTCTGGCCGATAAAAACAGGAGTTTTTGTGGTTTTAAATAAGAATAACTTAGGTATTATCGCTGGAAGTGGGCTGTTGCCCTCTGAGATTGCAGATTTACACTTAAAACAAGGAGGCAATGTTTATATTGCTGTTCTGGAAGGGGAAACCGATATTTTACACATTACTAAATATCAGTACAAGCAGTTCCCGATAGGATCGGTTGGGGCACTTCTTGAGTATTTTAGAGAAAATAATGTAAAAGAAATTATTATCATCGGCGGTATAACAAGGCCTGATTTAAAATCGGTGAAAGTAGATAAAGCAGGTTCTCTCTTAATAGCTAAAATTTTAAAGGAAAAATTTTTAGGTGATGATAATATATTAAAGATAATTTCTGATTTTATTGAATCGAAAGGTTTCAAAGTTATTTCCCCTAAAACTTTATTAGAGCTTGGCACTTATGAAAAATTATATGTGAGTAATAAATTGCCTTCTAAACAGGATCAAATAGATATTGAGCTTGGCTCGCAAGTTATTAAATCTTTAAGCAATCTTGATATCGGGCAGTCAGTTATCATTGCTGATGGTTATGTACTTGGTATTGAAGCTGCAGAAGGAACTGACGCTTTAATTAGGCGCTGTGAATTGCTCAGAAAAACTGAAAGAGGAGGGGTTCTGGTTAAAATGGCCAAGTTAACGCAGGATATGCGTCTTGATCTACCGACAATTGGCCCAGATACTATATTTTACCTTGCGAAACATGGCTATAATGGCCTTGCTATCCAAAAATCCGGGGTGATAATTGTAAAACCTGCAGAAACCCTTACACTACTTAATGAACACGATTTATTTATATCTTACATATGAATAAATTTAGTAGCTGTATTATAATTATTTTCTTATGGGGTATTGCATCGTCTAATGTTGTTTTTGCTAATAGCTATTCCTCAATTTATTATACCATTACTCCTTTATTCGGAAATAAAGCACCGGCAATAAAAGTAACGGCAGATATTAGAGGGGATATAAAGGATCAATTAGTTGTTGATTTGCCATGCAGATGGGCTAGCGGTGAATATGTAGAACAGCTGAAAGAGGTTAAGGTAGATAATTTTAGCTATCGCATAATTTCAAATAATGAACTTTGCAACCAGCTGATCATAGCAACACCTAAGTCTACTGATAGAGTTATTATAAATTATGAGATTCATCAAAAAAAGGGTGATCCGGCCGAAGTCCATGAAGCAATTATCCGTACAGATTTAGTACATAGTGTCGGTTATGGAATATTTGCCATACCAAATGATGCACGAGAGGCAGGTGAAGTATCTTTTTCTATAGAATGGAAAGAAATGCCGAGTAAATGGAAAACGATTTCATCTTACGGGATTGCTCAGTTCCTCAATTTTAGAGCAAAAGCGCAGGAATTACTACATGCAATTTATGCGGCAGGAAACTTACGTATGTATCAGATTGCTGATAATAAAAATCCGGTTTTCTTGTCACTCTATGGGTCTTTTGATATTAAAGATGGCTTAATTGTTACTTCACTTCAAGAGATTGTTAAAACTCAAAGGTCGTTCTTTAATGATCATGATTTTCCTTATTATGTTATAAGTTTAATTGAAGGAAATGATACAAATTCAATGGGAGGAACTAGATTATACGATAGTTTTGCAGCTTATTTACCAAAAGGCATGAAGCATTTGGATTATTATATTCTTTTTGCCCATGAGCATTTACATAATTGGCTAGGAGGTAAAATACATAATAATGGGCGAGACAGCTTGGATTATTGGTGGAGTGAAGGATTTACTGATTATTATGCAAGGGTTCTAGCATTACGTTCTGGAGGTATTTCGCTTGAAGAATTTATTGATGAATGCAATCAAATATTGAGAAATTACTACTTATCTCCTGTGATAAATCAACCTAACACCACGATCAAAAATAGTTACTGGAAAAATGAAAATGTACAAAAACTTCCGTATACTCGCGGTTTTGTTTTTGCTATTTACCTAAATAGCCTTATTAAACTCCATGATGATACAAAATCTATAGATAATATTATATTAGATCTGTTTAAAATCGCAAAACAACAACCATTTTCTGTAAAATCTTTTAAAGAGAGCGCTAAAAACTATATATTCCAAGGGATTGAACAGGAAATTGCTAGATTTATAGATCAAGGAAAAATAATTGATTTAACTGCTGCTGCCTCTATTTTACCTCTGGAAAAAATAAAAATGGGTCCGTATGAGCGTGGTTTTAATAGGGATAAAATCTTAAAAAACAAAATTATACATAATATTAACCCTAACAGTAACGCTTATAAAGCCGGATTAAGAAATGGAGATAAAGTAGTAGAATTTAGTTTTCCTAAAGGCTCTGATCCTGATCAGATAGCAACAATAAAAACAATTAATAAAACATTTAAATTCAGACCAGAGAGTGATAATAAAAAAGAAATATATCAATTTAAATCAAACTTATCCTCAGAAGATAAGCTGAAAATCAAAAGATTCTTTGGAGTTGAAATTTAACTGCAAGAGTATATCTGCTTCTCAATTCTTTGGAGTATTGTAACTATTAGGACTATCGTTGAAGTTTTCTGTTGACTTAATTTTTGTCCTATTTACTTATTTTACTTAAATTGGAAAATCATATTTAACCTTACTACCCTTTAATTATTATAACTAACTGATAAGAGTTCTGCTTACGATAAAGTAATATATAATAGGAGTGGTGGGGTAAAATGCTTATAACAAACAGGTTGTTAATTAATCGTAGAATTTATTACCTCTAACTCTTAATTTTTTAATAAGTATTGACATAGTATGTACAAATATGGTAAATTGTACTAATCAATAATTAACCGGTATATCAAATAATGAATACAATATTAGATAAATATGAACAAAATATTGAAGATAGTTTTAATGCTCAAAAGAGTATAAAGACTAAATCGTTAGTAGATAATTTAAAGATAGCTGCTACTAAGCACTTAAAAAGCAAAAAATCTATTACTATAAGAGTTGCAAATCATGATCTTGAAGCGATTAAGATTAAAGCTTCAAAAATGGGTTTAGCATACCAAACTTATATTAATATGCTAATTCACCATGATGCCTCTAAGATTTAATTATTATTAGTAGGATGAATTTTAAATAGAACTACGAGAAAAACTCTCAACTGCTAGAAACGAGAGGGATTGGTTTTGAAGAAATAATTCAAGCTATTTCCGAAGGGAATATATTAGATATTAGAAAACATCCTAATGAACTAAAATATCCTGAGCAGAAAATTTTATATGTCCGTGTATTAGAAGAAGTATATGCTGTTCCATTTATAGAAGAAGAAAAAGACTGCTTTTTTCTAAAAACGCTATTTCCTACTAGAAAAGCAAGGAAAGAATTTTTAGGCCTATAATATAGTTACATCTAGAGTATACTTTACCACAACAATACGCAATTTCAATTCGTCCAAAATCTGATGGTTTTCCTGTTTTTACAGAAGTGTTACGTCACGCAGGTGTTAAGAAACAGATGGTTTTTGCAATCGTATTGTATTAGGTATATTTATTTAACAGAAGAAGAAGCTATTAGTTCAGCAAGGAATTCCTATTATAAAGGGTATTTATGAAATCAGTTTGCAAATTAGCTGTGTTACTTGCAGCCAAAAGCTAAGCACTAAAGCGTAACTAGGACTTAATATATTTCCTCTGACGGATCTTCTTTTGGTAATATAATATTGTCCTGGATTTTTGAGAAAGGATCGAAAAAGTCTTCTAACTGGGTTTTACTTTCCAAATTCTTTAATTCTGTATCATAATAATTTGCTTTAAAAGCTTCTATTATTGAACCTTTTTCTGTTGATGGTTTACCAGTATCATAGTTTACTGGAATTAAATTAATTGATTTTGGTATCTCAAAATCAACAGATTCAATATCCTTGTAACCGTTATTCATAAAATTTATAAATATTGGGAGTGCAACAGTAGCGCCAGTTGCACTTTTTCCGAGGCTTCGAGGAATATCATAACCGATATAAGTACCTACTACTATTCTGGGGGTAAATCCTATAAACCAGGTGTCTTTCCCCTCGTTACTTGTACCAGTTTTACCGGCTATAACTTTAGGAATGATTTTTGCTGCCTGCCCAGTTCCTCTTTGGATTGCCCCCATTAAAATAGAAGTAATTTGATAATCTGTGGCATCATCGGTAATGATATGTCCTGACGATACTGGAATTATCGGCAGTAATGCATTGCCAGTTTCATCATGTTTATATTCCTTACATTCCATACATTCCGTATAATCCCTACGGTAGAGGACATTGCCTTTTCTATCTTTAATTAATTCGATATAATGTGGTGTAACTTTTCGTCCCTTATTAGCGATAATGCTATAAGCCATAGTCATCCGCTCGAGAGTGGTTTCCAGAGCTCCAAGAACAATTGAATGGATTTTTGGCGAGGGATTATCGTTAATACCGAACCTTTTAAAGGTTTCAGCAATTTTTCTAAGACCTGCTATCTGTCCAACTCTAACAGTGATACTGTTACGCGATTTTTCCAATCCTTTCCGCAGGGTCATTGTGCCCATAAATTTGTTGTCCCAATTTTTAGGTTTCCATACAGGCATTCCTGCGCCTTGATAAATTTCAATAGGAGAATCGGGAAATAAATCATTAGGTTTAGCACCATTTTCAAGGGCTGCTAAATAAACAAAAGGCTTGATTAAAGAACCAGGTTGCCTTTTTGCTTGGGTAGTTCTATCAAATTTGCTTATATCGTAATCATAACCGCCTTCTGCGGCCAGAACCCTTCCCGTATAAGGTTCAACTACCATTATACCGCCATTAACCTCTGGTATCTGTTGTAGTTTATAATCATTTTCTATTTTTTCGACTACTATAACATCACCGTTTTTAAGTAAATCCCTCGCTGAATTCAGATTTGTTTTTGTCCGAGCCATATCCGCCAGTTTAATAAAGGCCGTTTTACCGTCACGTAATCCTATTTTTGCACGAGAGTTTTCAACGTTTAATACTACTGCGAGTTTGTAATGCCTTAACCCAACCGGTCTTGGAAGAGCTTCTAAATCTTTCTGCCAATTAGTTAAAGGGATATTCCTAAGAGGCCCTCTGTAACCTCTTTTCATATCATAAGTCTTAATACCGAACCTTAAAGCGTTAGCGGCACTTTCCTGTAACTTGGAATCTACACAACTGATAATGGTTAAACCTGCTGTATAGAAATACTCTTCACCAAACATGCCTATTACTTCCGACCGCACTTGCTCGGCATAATAATCTGCATCTAGAGTCTGAACTTTATCTTGTTTAACGAGTTTTAGTGGTTCATTTATTGAGTCTCTTGCTTCTTTTTCAGTAATATATCCATCATCATACATGCGTCCGATTACGTAATTTCTTCGAGCTAGTGCCCTTTCGTAATTTTTCTCAGAGCCATATTGCGACGGGGCTTTGGGAAGCGAAGCCAAAAAAGCAGATTCAGCGATAGATAATTCTTCTACTGATTTGTTAAAATAACCAAGCGCTGCAGCTGCAACCCCATAACCTTTTCCTAAAAAGAGCTGATTTAAATATAGCTCTAGAATTTGGTCTTTGGACAAAACCTGAGAAATCATATAGGAAAGTATGGCTTCTTTAACTTTCCTTTCAATCGACCTTTCCGAAGTTAATAGAAAGTTTTTTACAACTTGTTGAGTAATAGTTGATCCGCCCTCAAATCTAGTACCATTAATAACATGAGAAACATTTGCAAATGCCGCTCTGATAATACTGAATATATCAATACCGGGATGACTATAAAAATTTTTATCTTCAGCTGCTATAAAGGCTTGTGCAAGAGACTTAGGTACGCTATTTATCGGGACAAAAATTCTCTTTTCTTTCGCATATTCTTCAATCAATTTTCCATCTGCTGAATAAATCCTAGTTACGCAGGGAGGATGATATTCTTTTAATTGTGAATAATCCGGCAGATCTTGGCTAAAGTGCCATAGAATAGCAATTACAACTGCAATCCCCAAAATAGCAAGGGCTAAACTTAGCTTAGTTGCAAGGATTAAAAATCTAAGCATTAGTAACTGTATAATTTATTTTGATTTTTTAAATATAGAGATAAGTTCAAAAAAAGTCATTAATTATGTGAATCTAATCTTTTTCAGAGTTAAGGTTAACTGCCCTATGCATTACTACTTTCAGCAAAAATTAATTATTAGGAATTGATAAAACTTTTTCCTCTATCTCTGCTTTTGGATAGTTATCTTGTAGAGTGTATACTCCATTCTGCTTTTTGATAATTTCGTATTCACGCTGGGCTATAGAATCTATAAAATATAACTTGCCCGATACACCCGAAAACTTTTTGGAACTTTTTAATCTAGTTAAAAAATCTTCCTGTCTGTAATTACCGATTATGTTACTTGCAACTATCTTTCCAGCATCATAAGCAAGAGCGTGCATAAAGGAGAAGTAATTTATGCCTAAAGTAGCAGCTCTTTGCTTTAGGTTGCCATTTTCCAGAGTAATTGATCCGGTGTAAATAATTTCAAATTGCTTATCATCGATTACATCTATTCTGTTATCGCCTGCGATAACAGCTTTTTTATCTAAATTAAAATTTTTTGCAAATTGGTATATCCTTTTTAAATTTTCTGGGTCATCACCCACTATGACTACCGGCCTTTTCAAAATCTCATCCTGTTCATTTAAATTACTTACAGTATCAGAAACAATATTAACTGCTTTCTCTATATCTTCATCAGTATTATTATAAAATTCCATTCTACTAAGTGTTGCTTCTTTATTTGCTATAATATTCTGAATTATTTTGCTAACAATTTGTGTGTGTCTACCGGTTGGTAATAAAATTACATAATTCTTATATTCGTTATTTATTAGATAAGTAGTAATTTGTTCGATTTGTCTCATAGGAGCATGACCAAAGATAAACATATTATTATCAGCTAATGTTGGGTCATTTGAAAGAGATAGAGCAATTACGTCTTTATCTTTGATCGCTGCAGAGAGAACCTTAGTATCTTTAGAATATATCGGCCCAATTATGATCTTAATTTTTTGTTCTAATATTCTTTTAATGGATTCTTTTAATTTAATTTCATCAGAACAGTCATAAGAAGTTACTTTAATTTTTGTTTTAGCGCCATCTCCTAATCCCATTTTTATCATTCCAGCGTATTGTTTTGCGAGTAATTCATTTTCACCAGATAATGGTAGTAAAAGCGCAACTTCAGTAATGGTATTATTTGATAAGCTTTTTTTACTATTAGTGTTATTGTTACTAGATTCACAAGCAGTAAGAACCAATAGAAAACAAAAAGAAATAATGAATTTTGTAAATTTTTGTTTTATGTTGTTCATGTTATATTCCTAAATTTTAAGACAATTCTTATTTTATATGAATTTTAGACCCGGGCTTTATATAGTATCAACTCCAATTGGTAACTTAAACGACATTACCATTCGGGCGCTTGAGAATCTAAAGAACTCTGATATTATTTTATGTGAGGATACCAGAATATCAGCAAAATTACTAGCAAAACATAATATCACCGGCTCTCTTTCCATATATAATGACAAAAGTGATGAGACAACTCGTAAATACATAATAAAAAATATAGAAGCCGGTAAAGTTGTTTCTTTAATTTCTGATGCCGGAACGCCGTTAATTTCTGATCCCGGATATAAATTGGTTAGAGAAGTAAAAGAAAAAGGATATTTTATTGATATAGCACCTGGGGTTTCTGCTCCGATAGCAGCATTAACTCTTTCGGGTTTACCCTCTGACCGGTTTATATTTGCTGGGTTTCTTCCCAAAACGGATATAGGAAGGGAAAAGGTTTTTTTAGAATTTGCAGAAGTCGATGCAACACTTATCTTTTTTGACAGATCTACCAGAATAGTGGATTCGTTGCAGGCTGCATTAAAAATTCTCGGTAATCGAGAAGCTAATGTTTCTAGAGAATTGACCAAGCTCTTTCAGGAATCGAGAACGGTTGATATAGAAAGTTTAATAAAATATTACAGTCAGAATTTACCCAAAGGAGAGATAGTATTATTGATTTCCGGTAAAAAATCACTTGAATCATCTGAGGAAAAACTAATCACAGAAATTAAAAATTTACTTATTCTGGGTACGCACACAAAAGGTATTACTCAACAATTGTTTCAAAAATACCACAAACATTACAAAAAAAGTAAAATTTATAAAATTTGTAATTCTCTAAAAGGAACAAAGCATAGAATCTAGTTTATTTTTTCTAAAAAAGTGCTATAGTGTGTACACCAATTTAATTTATTTAAGGAGTTTAAAATGTTAAGATTACTTGTTATTCTAGTTAGTGTATTTGCTTTATCAAAAGTTGCTTTTGCAACAGGTTCTGCTAAAGGTTCAGCTGAAACTACTCCTGTTACTGAAGTTAGCAAAGATGCAGCGCTTCAGGATGATGCAACTGCAGAAAAAGAGTTGAATGAAAAAGGAAAAGGAAGCAAGAAATAATAATTTTTAGTTAAGCTTTCTAAGTTATAAGTGGTTCTATATGCTAAAGGTTAGTGTTATTATCTCTACACTATTCTTTTTTAACGTCGTGGCGGGATTAAGTATTACTAATACAAAAACCAGGCCATAAAATTAAAAAAGCATATAGAACACAACAAATAAAAAGTTCTAGCACATCGTTTAGCAGTTTAAGGTAGTATCAATAAAAATTTTCGCAATCATCCCTTGACATTCAATAGATAATAGTTTATACTTAGGTTTATAATAAGGTAAAGAATTATGAACTTTTTTGAATTTAACAAACAGTTTCCTACTGAACTTGATTGTATAAAGTACTTTATCACAATTAGGTATAATAATAAACCCGTTTGCAGACATTGCGGGAGCGACAGATTAACACACAGAAGAGATACACCTAAAAATTTTCAATGTATCTTCTGTAATAAAGGTTTCTCAATCTTCAAAGGGACAATATTTGAGAAGTCTGACACTGATTTACGTAAATGGTTTTATGCTATTCACTTGTTTTTAAATAGTAAAAAAGGTATATCAGGCTACCAACTAAAAAGAGAAATAGGCGTTACTTATAAAACGGCTTGGCGTATGCTTAAGCAAATCAGGCTTGCTATGGGTAATATTGAAAACCAGCAATTTTTTGGTACTTTAATTGAAGTGGATGAGACCTATGTAGGCGGTAGACCTAGGAAGAAAAACAATAGAGATGATGATAACGATAACTTACCACCAGTAAATAAAAGGGGGCGTGGTACTAAAAAGAACGTTGTTGTTGGTTGTATTGATAAGATAAATAAGTCTGTATTTGCTAAAGTTATGATTAAAAACAACGATGGCAAGAAATTAACAGGTAAGCAGCTATTAGATGTATTGAATCAAGTTATAACCCAAGATAGCGTCATTATTAGCGATGAGTTCAAAGGATATAATATCCTCGGTAAGAAAACAAGCCATATCCATTTAAGAGTAGACCATACGAAAGAATATGTAGCCAGCGGTAACATTCACACCAACAATATGGAGAACTTTTGGGGAACTCTAAAGCGTGGAATACTCGGCATATATCACCACGTATCAGCTAAGCATCTTCAAAAGTATGTTGATGAGTTTGCTTTTAGATATAATACTAGAGAAAATGGTTGTGTATTTAATTTGATTTTACAACAGGCGGTTTTCTAACGAATTGAATAGAGAGACTTCCATTTTCTAAACGATTTAAAATACCTTCTATATGTACTTTATGATAAACTTCATATTTTTCATTATTTAAAATACCGTATTTTAAAGCAATAGTTGCTGTAATTTTTAAAGATTTAGCTATGTTTATATCTTTTACTTTAATTATCCCTGTCGCTGCATTAGAAAGGTAATAAGGTGGAAGTAAAACTGATGATTTATTTATTACATCTATTTCATCTTTTTGATGTGTCTGACCATTAACAATTATAACTGTCTTTTCTTGGTCTAAAAAACAACTAATCACCTGAGTAGAACAGTTATAAACTGACATAGCAATTCGAATGTTGTGTATATTATTATCTGGAAATTCTAATCTAGGTTCTGGAATTATCAATAATTTATCCTTAATACTATAATTTTGCTTACATTTATGTACTAAATAAACGAGAGGTAGAGATAAAAATATAGCACCTAAAAACTGTTGCGTTAACATATAGTACCCCAAACTACTGCAAATAAAAGCAAAAGAAGGTAATGCTTTACTGTCCAGCCAATCTTTGATATAATCACTGACAATAGTATTAGAAACTTGTTTAAAAAATTCCAACATAATAAATTATTATAAAACTGACCAAATATATCAGTAATATACAATCTATTATTGAATGTCAAGGGATGATTGCGAAAATTTTTATCAATTTATTAAGGAGTCTGTTATGTTTAAAAAATTAGCATTATTACTCAGTGTTCTTGCGATATCAAAGTTTGCTTTTGCAAATACCGGATCTGAAGGTTCTGCAGCTGGAAAGGCTCACGAAGAAGGACACGCTAAGGCCCATGAAGAGCATGGTAAAAGCCATGACAAAGGTCATGAGCATCATGGTGATAGCCACGGAAAAAAAGGATCAGCTTCTAAGTAATTCCTTTAAGCTCCTAAATTCAAGCCTTTAATCAGTAAAATCTGTTTTAGTTTTATAACTAAAGGCTTGAAAAAAGAATATGCATTAAGTATAATGCCCTTTACAGCAACGTGGCTCTGGTATGCCTAATTTGCTGTTTGTTTATTTTTTTAAATGCCAAAAAAAGAGTCAATATGCCTAAAATGAAGACACATTCGGGTGCAAAAAAGCGCTTTAAGCTTACTGCAAGCGGCAAAGTAAAAGCTAGTCAGGCAGGTAAGCAGCACTTTATGAGACGTCGTACGAAAGCTCAACTTCGCAATCAAAGAGGAACTACAATACTTGGTGATGAAGATGCGAAGAGATTAGTAAAGATTTTCCTTCCTAATGGGACTAATTAAAAAATGAGAGTGAAATTATGACACGTGCAAAAGCAGGAATAGTATCCAAAAGTCGCCACAAAAAAATAATCAAGCTTGCTAAAGGTTATAGAGGCAGGGCAAAGAATTGTTTTAGAATAGCAATTGAGAAAGTAGAAAAAGGCTTACAGTATGCGTATAGAGATCGTAGAAATCGTAAGCGTGATTTTAGAGGTCTCTGGATTCAAAGAATTAATGCAGCTGTAAGAGAGCATGGAATGGTTTATTCTAGCTTTATTAATGGATTAAATAAGTCCGGGGTTGTTGTGGATCGTAAAATGCTGGCAGAGCTTGCTGTAAATAACGCCGATAGTTTTGCCCACATTGTAGAGCAAGCCAAAAAAGGTTTAACCGCAAAATAAGGAATATACTTCCTTTTTTAGGCTTCCATAAGCCATAGATTTGTCTTTGTAACTAAGAATTTGGGGGATAAGCAAAAAGTATAGAAGCTGCATAACAGCTGCTATACAAATTAGCCCCAAATTATTCTTAATGAAGGTGTTATTGTTCTCTTGATGCTTCTCAATTCAATTACCATAATGGGTTATACGCTAGAGTAAAGAAATATCCCAATTTTACTTTAGGGGTGTTAGATGAACTTGTCCTTTATTCTGTTGATTTTCTGTAAGTATTTTTATATGGCTTAAATTTTTAAGGTATATGAAAAGCGCAATGTCTAACAATAATTGCATATATTAATAATATTACTTATTTTTATATCATAATTTATTAATCGATTAAAAATATGTCTTGGTTTTACCTTTTTATGGCGGGGATATTTGAAATATTTTGGGCAGTAGGGATAAAATACTGCGATGGATTTAAAATTACTATTTCTTTGGTTTTAGTAATAATTTCCATGGCTCTTAGTGTAATTTTTCTGGGATTAGCCACTAAAACCATTCCAATGAGCATAGCTTACGCAGTGTGGACTGGTATTGGAATAGTAGGAGTATTCATTTACGGTCTGTTAATACTGAAAGATCCGATTTCGGTTAAGAATATCATTTGTGTTGGGATGATTTTAATAGGAATAATTGGGCTAAAGTTAGGGATAAAATGATCAAAATAATATGAAAAACATATCTATTATTTCCTTTTTCTGGCAACATATAAAGCCTTACAAATGGTATTATGCAGGAATGCTTATAGCTCCTGTAATAGGGGCTATCTTTCCATTTGCTTATCATTATGCCGTCAAGTTATTTATTGACTTAATGTCAGTAGAGCGCAGCATAAATTACAACGATATTATTTTCCCAATTACTATTTTTATCCTCTCACAAGTGGTTATGGAAGCTTCATGGAGGATAAGCAATATTTTAGAGTGGATTGCAGAGCCTCAAGTTAGAAGGTCATTATTGTTAAAATCCTATGATTATGTACAACACCATTCTTATAGTTTTTTCCAGAATAACTTTACCGGGGCAATAAGTAGTAAAATTAAAGGTATTTTAGATGGTTATGATCATTTTTGGGCTGAAATGCACCATGGTTTATTTCAAAAGATTTTAAAAGTTATTATCAGCTTTTTTGTCCTTGCTATGATTCACCCAAACCTTAGCTTATTCCTTTGTGCTTGGAGTGTTTTATACTTTCCTATCATGTACAAGGTTTCGATCAAATTGAATCAGGCTGCTTTTGCTGAAACAGAAGCAAAACATTCTCTAATTGGTCAGATTTCAGACAAGATTAGCAATATTATTGCAGTTTTATCTTTTGCCACTAGAAAAATAGAACTAAAGAAATTAGATGACCAAATATTAACTGAATTCGTTCCAAAACAAATTCTCCTTTACAAGTATGCTTTTATTAGCAATGTAGTTAGTGGGGCATTCTTTCTGATAATGACAACATTTTTTATATTTTATATGGTACATTTACGCCAAAATGGGCTAATTAGTGTTGGAGATTTTGCTTTTGTTTTTGCTATTTCGGTAGTAATAATAGAGGAAACCTGGGGGATAACTCAATCACTGCAGAATTTTGTCCGTATTATTGGGGACTTACGAAGTTCTATCGCTTTTTTATATTCTCCTCAAATTGATGTTGACCATCCAAATGCCAGGTCTTTGAGGATTAACAGACCGCAGATAGAATTTAAGGAAGTCAGTTTTGGTTATAGCGAAGAAGAAAAGGTCTTTAAAAACCTTAATTTAGCAATAAAACCTGGGGAGAAAATAGGGTTGGTCGGTTATTCAGGGGCCGGTAAATCCTCTCTAGTAAATTTATTGCTTAAATATTTTAAAGTGTCAATGGGTCAAATACTTATCGACGGCCAAAATATTAATGATATAAGCCAAGATTCTCTTCGGGAAAATATTTCAGTTATTCCTCAAGATACAATGTTATTTCATAGATCGATTTTAGAAAATATAAGATATGGTAGGCTGAATGCTACCGATGAAGAAGTTATAGCTGCAAGTAAAGCTGCTCATATTCATGAATTTATTGTGGGATTGCCCCACCAGTACCAAACTTATGTAGGAGAAAGAGGAGTAAAGCTTTCAGGCGGGCAAAGACAGCGTATCTCTATTGCTAGGGCTATTCTAAAAGATGCTCCTATACTGATTCTAGATGAAGCTACATCATCGCTTGATAGTCATACTGAAAAATTAATTCAGGATAGCCTCAATTTTCTTATTGAAAGTAAAGGGAAAACGGTTATTGCGATTGCTCATAGACTTTCTACTCTAAAACATATGGACAGAATCCTTATTATGGATAAAGGTAAAATTATTGAAGAAGGTACTCACCAGCAGCTACTGCATAACCATAAAGGCCTTTATAAAAAACTATGGAAATTCCAAGAAGTATAACAAGCTAGAAATCCTGCGGTAAGAAAATCTTGATCGGGTTTGATTCAAAATTGTTTAATTTACAATTTTTTTAGACTAGACTTGGTAAGTGTTAGTAATTTATAAAATTATTATAGGCAAAGGTATTTTGAAATGAAAAAATTTACAATTAATTGCGACTTTGGTGGCCAACTCTCCCCATTTACTATTTTTATCGGGAAACCTGAACACTCCCATCATCCATTGCATTTTCAAGCAGATTGGCTCTCAAAACAACGTGGTGGAATGATACCAGGAGATGTTATGGATGCTGTCAGTCAGCTTCAAGAACTAGCAGAAAAAAATGGAGTCTCTTTAGAAGAATTGTGCGTATATGCTCTTGGTACAAAAGAAGAACAAGCTGCTCTTGAAGGAAGTACCGAGAAAGCAAGTACAGAAACAGAGCAAGTTTCTGGAGAAGAAGCGAGTAGTAATGAATAACTTAAGTCATCAAACTTTCTAGTTGATACAACTTGTAAAGCACGCTATACTACCATAAGTAGTACAGTTAAAAAGCTTTTTAACTCCTTGAGTGTATAAAATAAATTAAAGAAATATTGTCCTATGACCTTGACTGTAACGAATCCACAAGTAACTAGTGAAAGCCCTATTCCGGTCGTTCCAATTCCAGTTACGGCTTCTACTTGGGGAGAAATCAACGTACCAACTAATACTTCAGTTATCGCACCCGTGCTTCTGGTAACAAATCTGGAGGCTGTGGATTTAGCTACTTCTGGCCCTGCTGTTAATATTCTGGGAGAAGGGCAGGATGCAGAGGGTAGCTATGTTCATAACCTACCGGAAATTTTTACCCCTTTTAGTGAGTAAGTTTTTTATCTTTCTCCTCTATAAGAGAGCTTCTGATTTTTTGTTATAGGAAATTAGGCAGTTCTTTTTCAAGTATTGTAAGTTTTTCAATATCCCCGCCTCCTGCTTGTGCTAGGTCTGCCTGTCCACCACCACTCCCACCAATAAAACCAGTTAATTTTTTTACAATGTTACCGGCATTATACTCAGATGTTATATTTTTAGACACCCCAACTAATACTGATAATTTATCATCTAATTTACTAGTATATACCACAACCAGATTATTATGATTTTTTACCATATCTTGTAGTGCCATACGCAGTAGTTTAGAGTTAACATTATCAATCTGCTTATAGATTAATCTAATATTATCGATATCTTTAGCAATTCTATTAATTTCCTCTGCAGTTAAGGATAAAGTTTCTAGCTGTTTTTTTTCTAGATCCTTTTCTAGCTCCTTTTTACTGTGAATAAGGGAATCTAGTTTTTGTAAAACATCCTGCTTATTAGTTTTGAGGTTATTTATAATAGTGGCCAGTAATTTTTCATTTTCCCTAATAAAAGAAAGAGCATAAGTACCACAAACGGCTTCAATTCTTCTAACCCCAGCAGCAATTGCACTTTCACTCACTATTTTGAATATCCCTATATCACCAGTTCTAGATACATGTGTTCCGCCGCAGAGTTCAAAAGAGTAAGGGTTTTCTTTATCATTTTCATTACCTATTGAAACTACTCTTACTTCATTTTCATATTTTTCGCCAAATAGTGCCATAGCACCGGATTCAATAGCAGAATCAGTAGACATTAATTTTGTATGTACGGGTGAATTATCTACTATAATCTGGTTTACTTTATCTTCAATCAGATTAATTTCAGCAGAGGTTAAGCCATTTGGATGGCTAATATCGAATCTCAACCTATCATGAGCTACTAGCGACCCCTTTTGAGTAATATGATTACCCAGGACGCTTCTGAGTACAGCATGCAGCAGATGAGTAGCAGAATGATGCATTCTAAGGTATTTGCGGTGATAACTATCGATGGTGAGTTTGACTTCATCATTTTCAGTAACAAGGCCTTCCTCAAGCTCACAAATATGACCATGTATTTTTCCTAAATATTTTAGGGTATCTAGGACCTTAATTTTACCATGCTCCGAGTTAATAAAACCAATATCTCCCATTTGCCCTCCAGATTCACCATAAAAAGGGGTTTGATTGGTAATTAAAGTAAATTTTTTACCTTTTTCGGATATTTGCCTAGTACGAGTGCCGTTTATAATTAACGCAAGAACTTTGGCTTCTGAACTATTAAGGGAATATCCAAGAAACTCAGTAGAGCCAAATTCAGACAAGAGATCAAACCACATATTATCCGTTTTTGACTCTCCAGAACCAATCCAAGTACTTCTTGCTCGTTCTTTCTGCTCGGCCATCATTTGCTCAAAACCAGCATTATCAATTGCTATGTTCTTTTTCTTTAATATATCTTGAGTCAAATCTAAAGGAAATCCGTATGTATCATAAAGCTTGAACGCTACTTCTCCGGATAAGGTAGAATTAGCAGGTAAGGTTCTAGTCTCTTCTTCTAAGAGTTTTAGTCCTCTATCCAAAGTAACTTTAAATCTTTCCTCTTCTTGTTTTAAAATGCTACTAACAAAATCTTCTGCCCTTTTTATTTCAGGAAAGGTATGGCCAAACAAATCTACAAGTTTTGGTAATAATTTATACATTAAAGGTTCTGATGCTCCTAGCTGGTGAGCGTGGCGCATGGCTCTGCGCATAATTCTTCTTAGCACATATCCCCGTCCTTCGTTAGATGGCATAACACCATCCGCAATCAAGAATGCAGATGAACGTAAGTGATCTGCTATTACTCTGTAGGAAAAAAGTTCTTCACCTGTAGCTTTTACTTTTAATAGCGATTCGGTATAGCCTATTATTTCTCGGAATAAATCAATATCATAATTATCATGTACGCCTTGTATTACTGCTGAGATTCGCTCAAGACCCATTCCAGTATCAACGGATTTTTTTGGCAATTCAATCCTAGTATCCTTATTTATCTGCTCAAACTGCATAAATACTAGATTCCAGATTTCAATATATCTATCCCCATCAGCGTTTTTTGTGCCCGGCAGACCGCCAAATATTTTATCGCCATGGTCATAGAAAATTTCAGAACATGGTCCGCATGGGCCTGTCTCTCCCATTGACCAAAAATTATCATTTGTAGCAATTCTAATTATTCTTTCATCAGTTAAGTTAGCTATTTTTTTCCAGTAAATTACTGCTTCTTCGTCATCATGAAACACGGTTACATATAATTTCTCTTTAGGAATTGAAAAACTTTTGGTTAGTAGGTTCCACGCATAATAAATAGCTTCTTCTTTAAAATAATCGCCAAAAGAAAAATTACCAAGCATTTCGAAAAATGTATGATGCCTTGCGGTATAACCTACATTATCAAGATCATTATGCTTACCGCCAGCTCTTACAGATTTTTGGCTTGAAGTAGCTTTATTATAATCTCTTTTATCGATACCGGTAAATACGTCTTTAAACTGTACCATACCGGAATTAGTAAACATTAATGTCGGGTCATTTTGTGGTACTAAAGAACTAGCAGGTACGTAAGTATGGTTATTTTTAACAAAGTAATCTATGAAAGTGTTTCTAATCTGCGTCGTAGTGAATTTTGACATTTCTAAATTTACAAATATTTAATTTTTAACTCTATTTTAGGATAGCACATTAAAGAATTTATGGCTAAATTACAATATTATTTTAAAAAGCTTTTTAAAGGATTTTATTGCATTTGAGCTCGAGAGGATATTAGTCATACTCTAAGGTGTGGTTCAGATGATATTTTTGTGGTAAGAATTTAAGATGAAAAAAATTAGTTCGAAATTAGAAATAGTCGGTAATTTCATCAATAATCTTTTACATAAGCAAAATTTGATAATTTTTATTGGAAAAGTTGGGATTAAAATTATTGCATGCTACAAACACCAGGCCATCGACAACATTTTTGTCTCTTATGAAAAAGACGACCATTTCCAAGTATGCTGCACATTTTTAAAGAATTATAAAAAATTTCAAGTGCTGGTTTTGCTAGATTCTCCAACGTGTCAGATAAAGCATGAATTCATACCCATGCTTCAATCTATAATAAAATCTAACCCTATAGAGAAATTTATTCAGGATAATTATAATTCAGATGATATAGTTGCTTATACTGTACATAATATAGATGCCAATAATGCTGGTGGAGAAGTATGGCAAACGGTAATTGCGTCTTCGCCTTATATCACTCCAACAAGTCAGGTGCTAGAATTTGTGATCTATAATTCTTTTGGATTTAACGGTATATATTTTTTATCTTTGGAATTTGAATCAATAGTTGATACAATTTTAGCAATAAAACACACGCCTAAGGTTCAAAATGATTTGCAAATTTTTGTTACGATTACTGAAACAAGTGGCATCAGAATTGCAACTAAGTATAAGAAAAATATTCTGGATGAGTTAACTGTAAGTTTTCCATCAGATAAATCAGATCTTTATATAGTAGGAACAATTGAACAGGCAATTAGCGATAAAATTTTAAAATATAAAACATATGCGACCAGTCTAGATTTAAAAATTTGCATAATATTTTTATGCAATAAAGCTTTATGTGATATTTTTGAAAGACTCCCCTCATTCCAAACGTATAGCATTATAACCTATAGCGATAATATTTTACCTTTTGTTGCTGAAAATAAATACCAGTCTTTCCAGGATAATAAATTATTAGAGTTATTTATAGAAAATAAAAAACATCTAGCATCGAATCAATTATTGAAGTCAATTACTAAACTTACTAATATCAATTCAGTAATGTTTAAACCTTTATCTTTAGTAATAATAGGAATTATTGTATTTCTAATTTACCTGAAATATAATTCTATTGTAGTCCAACAAGAAACAATAGAGCTTAATAATAAATATTATTCATTTTCTGAAAAATACCGTACTATAAAAAAACGTCATCCAGAAGTGGAAAATATTACTAATTTAACAGATTTCTATAATCTCCAAACAATACTCAGTATTAAATCACCAAATCCCTTTGATTTTCTTGAAAAACTTTTTTCTTTAAGTAATAACCCTAGCATTAAAATAGTTAACATTGATTGGTATACAGAAGATACAGATTTTACTGATAAAAAAATAATACTCAGTACTGATATATATATTATGTATATAGGTGATAAAAAAAATGAACATGAAGCACAACAAGTTTTACAGGATTATGTAAGTTCAGTAAGGCTGCTCTTTCCAGATTATCAGGTAAGTTATTCTATAGAATATGACCATACCACTGAATTATTAACTACCCTAACTATACCGGCTAAATTAACTATTAGTAAAAATATAGAGGGGTCATAAATGCTTGACAAAGTAGTAATTCACCTTAAAAACATAATATTTTTTAAATTAGTTGTATATACTATATCTATTGTTTTACTTGGAGTGCTTATTCCTGAGTTTCAGGATCAGTTAGTAAAATCTCTACATGGAAAAGAAAGAGCAGAAATTTTATTTAATCAGTCCATAATCCAGCTTAACTCAATTGTGGAATTTGAACAAAAAATTCCTGAAATTAACTTGCAATATAAAGAGTTACTTGCTAATTCCAATAATAAAATTTGTGATACTAGAGAAGGCTTGTTAAGTAATTTAAGCTTGATTTCTCAAAAACGTAATTTATACGAACCAATCAAAGCGAAAGTGGTTCGGGTATTTGACAACCCATCCATTCAAAATAAGAATAGCGAAATTATCCTTTATCAATATGAAGTAACCATAAATTTTGCAGTGGATTCATATGAAGAAGTTCTCAATGTAAGCGACGACATCTATAAAACTTTACCAGTAGGAGCTGTTATAATATGTATGCAAATAAGAAAACTTCAAGCGTTGACGCCGGAGATTATACAAAAACTTTCAACCAAGGATTTTCCAGGCCTTACAGAGGTTTCTATAAAAGTTCTACTTAGAGAGATTGTATATGAAGAATAATATAGATATTTTAAAAAATATTGATAATTCTGCTTTCCTAAGCAAAATAAAAAGCCATTTAGGTAATAATTTAAATAATTATTTAATTACTTCCCTCTCCAATATGCTTGCTATTGATTATGTAAATAGATTGAAGAAAGAACCTAAAATAGAGGAATATGTCCAGAAATGTGTGGAGAGGCTAAAAAAGCATTTAAAGCATATGGTAGTTACTGACGAAAGTTTTGCAGGGGTAATGACTTTATTTGCAATTGCTATTACTGATAAAAAAGAAATAGGTGATGGGCTAGTTAACACCCAAGAAAAAAACCAAGATATTTTAATAGACGGTTTAGTAGCTGATCAATTCAGTGATTTATCACCGACAGAGCAAAAAAATGTAAAAGAAGTGTTGAGAGCTTTATTAAATGGACGTGATGGAAAAGAAATAATGAATTTTATCCATTCAGACCCCAAATTATTCTATTCAGTAGTGTTTAGTGCTTACAAAGAAAAAACTAAACAGAAAGAAATCATGGAAGTTGTGACAATTAACCTAAATAAAATAATTGCTGATACCAAATTTATTAATAGAAAAAGAAATAATATAAAAACTCTAACGGCAAAAATTACGATGGCAGCAGGACTAGTTGCTATTGCCTCAACTGGAGTCTTTATAGGAGGGCTAATGCTTCCGGCACTTATTGTTCCAGCTTTTGCTCTTTCTGCTAAGTTTGCTCCAGTTGTAGGCGAGAAAGTAGGAGAAATTATTGCACAAAATAATAACATGGTGCAAAAAAAGCAAACTCACTTAAAAGAGTTTATGGCGTCAATTGTACAACCTGAATTAGGCCAAAAACTTTCGCATTCTAAAGCCCATAAAAAAGATCTAATATTAAAACCAGAATTAGAGATCAAATCTCAGGTCGTTGATATATTAAATCAAACGCGTACCAAAGATATTAATAAAAAGAATTCTAGGCAAAGGTAAAGTAAGGTAAACTCATTTAGAAAAAATTGTTATATAAGCCCTCGATAACTTATTTAACAATATCGTCAAACTTCCAATTATTAGTAGATGTCATTAAATTTCTTAATAGTAGATTTTGGTTAGGGTTTTTAATTTATCTCATATTTTTATGAAGCCTTAAAGCGCTATTTACTTATTTCCGGGAAAGTGGACTGAAACGTTATCCATCTTCTACATAATCAATTCTTTAAATTCTGCTATTATTTTTGAATATAATTTATACTTAAATGGGATAATATTTTCTAATAATTCATGTACTTCTACCCACTGCCAGCTGTCAAATTCTGGGTGCTTAGTTTTAACATTTATATCAGAATCTTGGCCGGTAAATCTTATTAAAAACCATTTCTGCCTTTGTCCGCAATATTTTCCTTCCCAAAGTTTATGAACGAGAAACGGAGGTAAACGATAACTATACCATTTTTTACTTTCGGCAATTATTTTACCTTGGTTACTTCCTATCTCTTCTGCCATTTCTCTTAGGGCTGCTGCACTTGGAGTTTCACCCAAATTGATTCCTCCTTGCGGCATTTGCCAGCCGTTGGTTTTAGAATCAATTCTTTTTCCTACAAAAATTCGATTACTTTTATTAATGATCATCATACCAACGCCTTGTCTAAAAGGGAGTTCCTGACCGGGTATCTCTACTTTTTTTTCTGCCATGTTTATTTCTGCTCCTTTGAAAGGATAAAAGCCAAAACAACTATATAAGCTTCGATATTAAAAAATATAAAATACCCTTTTATAAGAATTCTGGCTCTTTCCACTACGCTATTTACTTTTCTTTTCTCTAATTATTAATCCACGAATTAAGTCGTAAGCCCGAGCGTACTGATAATCTTTCTTATATTTTTCAGACATTTTATGGTCCTCAATTTTTTCTGGTGTACCAGCAGGTTTAGAATCGGGTTTATCTTCGTTATTATATTTCTTTAGATAACTCTTTATGGAAGATTCATTAAACGCACTGCCTTTCTTTTCTTTTTCTGCATACTCAACTTTTGCATTCTCAATGAAAATATCCGGTTCTATGCCTTTACCATTTATAGATCTACCATTTGGCGTGAAATATTTAGCAGTAGTAAACTTTACTGCTGCTCTTTTGTTAATTTGCGTAAAGGTCTGAACCAACCCCTTACCGAAAGAAGTAGTGCCAATAATAATGGCCCTATTATGATCTTGTAAAGCCCCTGCTACAATTTCAGAAGCAGAAGCAGAACCAGAATTAATCAGCACTACCATAGGAATCTGGGGAGCTTTTTCAACGAATCTGCCTGCAGAAATAACCACATTTTCTTCGTCTTTTTTTCCTTTAGTTGATACTATTATTCCATGGTCTAAGAAATATTCACAAACGGCTACCGCTTGATCGAGCAGTCCTCCTGGATTATTCCTTACATCTAAAATTAAACCTTTTAGATCTTTCTTTTCAAGTTGGGCTTTTTTAGATAAATCTTTTATTGCTTTTTTAAGTTCGCTGATAGTTTGATTGTTAAAAGTAACAATTCTTATATAGCCAATTCCACCATAATCATCTAATTCCAAATCAGATTTTATTGGTTTTATCTTAACAATTTCTCTTATTAAGTCAATTTCAGTAGTTTGGTTGCCATCTTCTTTTACTACAAGTAAATTAAGCTTAGTTCCAGGTTCACCGCGCATCTCACGAACGGCTTTATTATAGCCAAGAGTAGAAACTAATTGACCGTTAACGCCTACAATATAATCGCCTGCCCTAATTCCTGCTTTATAGGCAGGTAAATCGTCAATAGGTGAAATGACTTTTATAGCACCTTGATCAGGGATTATTTCTACGCCAATACCTCCGAATTCGCCGTCTGTTTGATCAAGGAAAAACTCAAGATCATCATCAACAAAATACCCGGAATATGGATCAAGAGAAAGCAACATACCGTTAATTGCCTCGTCAGTCATTTTCTGATAATCTACCTCTCCCATATAATCCTTACCAACACGTTGCAGAACTTCCTGGAACTGTTTGCAATAGTATGGCAGGGGTTGATTATTAATTTCTTTTTTTTTCTCTTCTTCAGCAAACGTTACCGAAGAAAACAATAGAACTATAAAGGCCGTTAGTAAGGTTAAAGAGGAAAAAAACGAGTTTAATGACATTTTAAGGTAAGGTGTTACAAAAGTTTGCACCTTCTTTTTTCTCAATTTACAAGATTCTTCCCTAACTATTGCTATAACGTTGCTTATCGGAACAATAATTAATCGTGTATTTATACTAGCTGGTTGCCAAGTAGGCGTTTCATAGTGACAACTTTTTGGTTTGTAATTTTTTTGCTTTTTAATAAAATCAAACATATATTTCGAGGTTTCCTTCCTTGTTTAATAACGCTTTTTCCTGAATAAACTTAAATCTTTTTTCAGGATTTTTCCCCATCAGATTATCTACTATTACATTTGTATTGTCAAAGTCATCTATGCTTACTTGGTATAAGAGCCTTAATTTAGAATCCATAGTTGTCTCTTTGAGTTGTTTTGGAGTCATTTCGCCTAGGCCCTTAAATCTTCCAACTTCGATTTTTGCCTTACTTTCGGAAGATAATTTTTCTGTGATTAATAGCTTTTGCTCATCATTAGCAGCGTAATAGGTCTTATTATTCTGCGTTATCCGGTATAAAGGCGGTTTCGCTAAATACAAGTGGCCATTAACTATCAGCTTACGCATTCTGATAAAAAAGAAAGTCATTAACAGGGAAGCTATATGTGCGCCATCTACATCCGCATCTGTCATGATTATTATTTTTTCGTAACGTAAGTCCTCCTCTCTGTAATGGTTCATTGAACCGCAGGCAAGGGCTGTTTCAAGGTCTTGGAGTTCCTGATTGGCTAGAATTTTTTGCAAAGGAGAATTTGCAACGTTTAAAATTTTACCTCGCAGCGGCAATATTGCCTGAGTTTCCCTGTCTCTTGCTTGCTTTGCTGATCCCCCTGCAGAATCCCCTTCAACTAAAAAAAGTTCTGTTCCTTGCGCATTACTCCGTGTGCAATCCGCAAGCTTACCTGGCAATCGTAATTTCTGAGTAGCGTTTTTTCTATTAACCACCTTCTCGTTTTTCCGGTTTAACCTATATTCAGCGTTACTTATAATGTGAGATATTAATATATCAGCTACTTTTTTATTACTGCTAAGCCAATGATCAAAATGATCCTTAACCATATTTTCAACGTGCTTTGCAATACCATTTGACACTAGCTTTTCCTTGGTTTGCCCTTGAAATACAGGATTTGTAATAAAAACTGAGATAACAATACACGCCGACTCTAAAATGTCTTCAGGCGTTATTAAAGACACTTTTTTAAGCCCTGTCATTTCCCCATAAACCTTTATACTTCGGCCCAGCGCTGCTCTATTACCTTGTTCATGTGTTCCGCCTTGAGGAGTGGGAATAGTATTACAGTAAGATTGAACAAAACTTTCTTCTTCGTGCCAGCAAATTGCCCATTCTATTTTGATGTTTTCTGCTGTTATCTCAGCATTACCAGAAAATATTTCCCCTCCGACAATTTTATCCTTATCAAGCTTTGAGTCTAGATAATCTCTAAGACCATTTGGAAAATGAATAACTGATTTTTCTGGAACTTCCTGATTATGAATTAGTTCTGGGGCACAAACCCAATGAATTTCAAAGCCTTTATATAAATAGGCTTTGGATTTTGCTAAATCATAAACTTTTTTTGGTTTGAGGGTTATCCCCCCAAAAATTTCTAGATCAGGGATGAAGGTAATTTTAGTTCCTCTTGATTTTCTAGAGGCTTCTTTTTTCTCTAATTTTGTTAAAGCATGGCCTTTAGAATAATCCTGGCTATAAACAAAACCATCCCGGTAAACTTCTACATTTAATTTTTCTGATAAAGCATTTACTACTGATATTCCAACACCATGTAGCCCCCCTGAGGTCTGGTAAGACTTATCCGAGAACTTTCCACCCGAGTGTAATGTGGTCAAAATCACTTCTAGAGCCGATTTATTAGGAAATTTGGGATGATTATCAACTGGGATGCCTCTTCCGTTATCCGCTATTGATACACTGCCATCAGCAAACATTTCAATAGTAATACGATTGGCATAACCAGCAACAGCTTCATCCATAGAATTGTCAATTACTTCTGAAACTAGGTGGTGCAACGAAGTTTCGTCAGTCCCACCAATATACATCCCAGGTCGCATGCGCACCGGTTCTAACCCTTCTAAGACTTTTATATCACTTGCAGTATAGGATTCGTCCTTAAAGCTTTTCTTAGTAGTAGCAAAATTAAACAAATCAGACACTCAATATACCAATCTTAAATAGTAAAAAATAATTGGAATAAATTTATATAATTTTCTAATAAAAAGCAACAATAACCATCAAGCAGCAAACAACCATAAGGAATTGGTTTTGGCTTAAGTAATATAAAAATTTAGTAAATAAATTATCAATGATAATAACGGTTTTATTAACCATTTTTTATCCACATACACAATATTTATTAATAATAAAATATTCTTATTACGGTTTAACTATCTTATGAAACCAATAAACTGGATTTATTTACTCATATACAGCAATACAATTAACAACTACATATAGTATGTCAAGTAAAAAAACATACAATATTCGCAAAAATAACTATTGAAGAAAAATGAGTTTATGCGTTATGATCAAGGCAAGTTGATCTAAAATTCTAAACAGTTTTAGTTTTAAAATTTTTGATTGTAAGATTTGTATCATTCATCTTAAAAAGGAAAAAAGAAATAATGTCTAAGGCTAAAGGAAATAAATATAAGGTAAAAATCGATAGAAGTCGTGATAGTTTACTTAGTGATTTTGGTAAAGCGGTGTTAAAGGATCGTTACCTAATAAAAGGCGAAGATTATCAAGATCTATTTGCAAGAGTTGCAAGCTATTATGCAGATAATGAATCTCATGCCAATAAAATCTACGATTATATAAGCAAGCTGCATTTTATGCCAGCTACCCCTATACTTAGTAATGGCGGAACAGATAGAGGATTGCCGATTTCTTGTTTCTTGAATGAAACTGACGATAGCTTAGAAGGGATTGTGGGGCTCTGGACTGAGAATGTTTGGTTAGCGTCTAAGGGGGGCGGAATCGGCAGTTATTGGGGGAATGTTCGTTCTATTAATGAAGCAGTACATGGAAATGGCAAAACCTCTGGTATTGTTCCATTCTTAAAAGTTCAGGATTCTATGACTCTGGCAATTTCCCAAGGTTCCCTGCGGCGAGGTAGTGCAGCAGTTTATTTGCCTATTGATCACCCGGAAATTGAAGAATTTATTGATTTGCGTCGTCCTACCGGAGGTGATATAAACCGTAAGGCTCTAAATCTCCATCATGGAGTTGTAATTCCCGATAGCTTTATGGAAGCAGTTGAAAATAATACTACTTGGGATCTAAAAAGCCCTCGTGATGGAAGTGTAATAAATACAGTTAGAGCACGAGATTTATGGATAAAATTACTCACTACCAGAATTGAAACCGGAGAGCCTTATATACTCTATATTGATGCAGTAAATAAATATATTCCGGACCATCATAAAAAGTTAGGTTTAAAAGTAAAAACTTCTAACCTTTGCTCTGAAATTACTCTTCCAACAGGTATTGACCATCTCGGTAATAATAGAACCGCAGTGTGCTGCTTATCGTCTCTTAATCTTGAATATTATGAAGATTGGAAAGATAACAAAGAGTTTATTCCAAATATTATGAGATTTCTTGATAATGTCCTTGAGGATTTCATCACAAAAGCTCCAGATAGTATGAGCAGAGCTAAATATTCAGCAATGCGTGAACGTAGTGTCGGTCTCGGGGTAATGGGATTCCATTCATTCCTCCAAGCACAGAATGTGCCTATGGAGTCAGTAATGGCTAAGGTTTGGAATAATAAAATATTTGAACATATAAACAAGGAAGTAAATGCTGCATCTGTGCTTCTGGCAGAAGAAAGAGGTGCATGCCCAGATGCAGCTGAAGTGAGTGTTAAAGAGCGTTTCAGTAATAAAACATCTATAGCCCCAACTGCTTCTATTTCTATTATTTGCGGTAACTCTTCTCCTGGAATAGAACCTTTTGCTGCTAACAGTTTTACCCAAAAAACTTTAACCGGGTCTTTTAATGTCAAGAATAAGAATTTAGTAAGGTTACTAGATAAAAAAGGCTTTAATACCGATCAGGTCTGGTCTTCTATTTCAACCCATGAAGGTTCGGTACAACATTTAACATTTTTATCCGACCATGAAAAAGACGTTTTTAAAACAGCCTATGAAATTGATCAGAATTGGATTATTGAGCTGGCAGCCGATAGAACGCCTCATATATCTCAAGCTCAATCTTTAAATATTTTTATGCCAGGAGACGTTAGCAAAAAATATTTACATGAAATTCACTTCAAAGCCTGGAAAAAGGGAATCAAGAGCCTCTACTATTCTCGTTCTACTTCTATCCAAAGAGCAGATAAAGTATCTCATGCAGTTTCAACTGATAAAGGGATGGCGGATTTAGAGAGAAAAAATAATATTAATTTAGAACTAAAAGCATCTTCAAAAACTGAATATGATGAATGTTTATCATGTCAGTAAAATAAGAGCAGTTTATTACGAATAATATCAAGGAGAAATTAAAATGTCATTATTGTCAGCAAAACCAATTTACAAACCTTTTTCATATCCTTGGGCTTATGAAGCATGGCATATTCAGCAAAAAATCCATTGGTTACCGGAAGAAGTACCACTAGCTGATGATGTAAAAGATTGGAAATATAACTTAACGCCTGGAGAAAAACATTTACTGACTCAAATTTTCCGTTTCTTTACGCAGGCTGATATTGAGGTAAACAATTGTTACATGAAACATTATGCTAAAGTGTTTCAACCTACTGAAGTGCAGATGATGCTTTCTGCTTTTTCGAATATGGAAACAGTTCATATAGCTGCTTATTCGCATTTACTGGACACTATAGGTATGGATGAAGCTGAATATCAAGCATTCATGAAATATAAAGAGATGAAGGATAAGTACGACTATATGCAGAAATTTGGGGTAGAAACCAAAGAAGATATAGCAACTACCCTTGCAGTGTTCGGTGCTTTTACGGAAGGTCTGCAGCTTTTTGCCTCTTTTGCTATTTTACTGAATTTTCCTCGTTTTAATAAAATGAAGGGAATGGGCCAGATTGTCACTTGGTCGGTTCGGGATGAAACTTTGCATACTAACTCTATAATTACTTTGTTCAAAACTTTTGTGCAAGAAAACCCTGAAGTTTGGAATGAAAACTTAAGAAGTAGACTTTATGAAGCTTGTGCAACTATAGTCCATTTTGAAGACGCTTTTATTGAACTAGCTTTCGAAGTTGGCGGTATTGAAGGGTTAACAGCTAGAGAAGTACGCCAGTATATAAGATATATAGCCGACCGCAGGCTCATGCAGCTTGGTCTAAAGGAAATATATCTAGTAGATAATAACCCACTTCCCTGGCTCGATGAAATGTTAAACGGAGTAGAACACACTAATTTTTTTGAAAATAGGGTTACCGAGTATACTAAGGCTGCAACAGTTGGTACTTGGGAAGAAGCTTTCGAAAATATGGATAAAAGCTAATATAATAGAGTAAGCAGTTTTCAAAATAATATGTTTTACAGCATTTATCTGGCTTCTAATTTTTGATTTTTGGAAGAATATATTTGTTTAATAAAACTACAATGTTATACTATAACCTTATTAATTGACAAAGATTATTATATTAGGGGGTATCTTAATGTCTAATAAAAAGAAAAATTTTTTAAAAACCTTTGCGTGCTTTTCACTTTTGTCGCTTAGTACTTCGTCGATTGCTTTAGCTTCAAAAAACACCCAGGATTTTACCAATGTTATTACCTTCGGTGATAGTTTTGCAAGTGGCCATAACTCACCGGTTAGCGGCGTGCGAGTTAATACTTACGCACAAACTTTAGCGGAGCAACTAGGTTTTGCCTTTACAAGAAATGAAAATAATTTTGCTTCTGGAGGGCATAGTTCTGCACATCTGAGTGGATGGAGATACGAACCAGGAGGTGGAGTAATTATTGATTATGCTCCAGGCGATCTAAATAATTATTTAAACCAAAAAGGAAAGTTTGGAACAAATGACTTGGTTATTTATGATCCTTTATCTAGTGAAATTGCAAATCTTTATATACCAATATCTGATAATAAAGTTGCCGCAGCAGGTTTGGTGGGTTTTTCGTTTCTCGAAGAAGTTTTTGGAGAAGGCTTGAATGTTATCACCGGTGGTGTATTTACCAGTGATACCGACACTTTAATGAATAATGGCCAGGTGGCAGGTTTTGCAGATATGGATGCTAAAGTGGTTAATGGTATTCTCGCTGTAAATCGTACCAATTTTCCTGTATTATTTAGCTATTTAGACATAACAGAAAATAATGCCAAAAATTTCGTAGAAAAAGCAACTCTTAACGGTGCTAATTACATTTTGCTTGGAAACCATTATAACGAGGCATTAAGACAAGCTTTTAATGGTTCTAAAGAGTTTGCTAAAGCAATTTCCTTGGAAATAGGAAAAGCGCAAATAAGAGGGGCGTTAAACGTACCGGGAGCTAATATCATAGTCTGGGATGAAGCGAATCTTATACAAGAACTAGTTGATAATCCGAGCAAATATTTAACAACTGAAGAGCAGGCTCTTGGTAATAATAGATTTGGACCTGGAGTTTTTGATAGAAGAGCACCAGCAGGAGATATCCACGCTAGCTACCCAGCCTGTCAATAATATCAAACGTCAGTTTGTTTATTCTGTCATTACCAGCCCGACGCTGGTTTCATTGCTACGTGAGTCCCCGCTTAGCTTCGGGATGAAAACTGCGGAAAGAAATCTTGCCTTAGCTCAAGGTTTTTCCAAAACCGGCCAAGTAGAAAATAATATTGCCGCTTCTGCTGACGCTCCAAATAGTAGTGATCAGTTTGCCCTCCAGGTTTTTGGTGATTTTGGTAAGAGCCGTACTGGGACATTCAGCAACAAAACATTAGGTTTCAAAGATGACAGCGCAGTAGATGTCGGAATGGGTCTAAATTACAAGATAAAGGATAATTTACTGATCGGTACAAGAATAGGTTATGCGGAAACCAAAACTAAATTTGTAGCAGATAGAGGTAAAGCTAAAATCAGGGAACAAGCAATATCATTACACGGGGTTTATAGCTTTGAAAAACCGATGTTTGTTTATGCATCTGCAGGTCTTGGTAGACTTCACTACAATATTGACCGTGATATTAAACTCGGTTTAGCTACTCACAAAGAACATGGTAAAACATCTGGAGATCACTTATTTACTACGCTTGGTACAGGTTATCGCTTTGATTTTGCTAGAAATATCAGTGCTACACCTTTTATTGCAGGACATTACCAATCTGTGACAATGAAAAACTACAGCGAAAAAGGTGCGGCGGGTCAAAAAACTTCTACTCAAATGGACTTTAATATACCAAAAAGAGAATCCGTAATGGGTGAAGTTGGGTTAACTCTTGCTACTGATTTCTCAATCAAGGAAAGTGTAAATTTAACTCCTTCATTTACTGTAAGTTATTTACATGATTGGAAAGATCCAATAAGCCAACAGGTCCAAGGCCGAAACGTTAGTGAATTTAATTACTTTAAAGTTCCAGCATATAAAGTACGCAAGTCTAATATGCAAATCCAAGGGGACGTTTTAGCCGAAATTAACCACAAATATAAGGTTGGGCTTAATGTGAGTACTCGCCCGACTGGCAGGGTAAAAAGCTGGTCAGTAGGACTTAGAAGTGCTATAAATCTATAAAAACCTACTTATAATAAAAATTTAAAAATGCTCTGTGCAACCTGAACCTGCACGGAGCTTTTTTATCTTTTATAGATGCGTGCTAAAGCGCAGTGATTGATTATAAAGAGTCTAGTGGCTATTTTAAGAATATCTCTTAAAGTAAAAAAATCATGTTTTTTCTACCTTTGCCTGGAATTTTTATCCTTTGTAGACTTGGAAGGGGAAGTATTGACTATAAATATAAACAGCCTAGTGGTTATTAAAGGCACTTTTTAACGTACAAAAAATTATGTTTTTTCTATTGTTGCTGGGAATTTGTATTTTTTGTACGTGTCCTAGTAGAGAGCAACGATTAGTTATAATACCTAAGACCTAGTGCTTATTTTAAGAATACTTCTTAGAGCAGAAGATCATTTGTCATTTATCTTACCGGATTTTGCATCCCTAAAATTGCCTTAGCTAAAGCTAAATAATCATCTGGCGAGAGATTTTCAGCGCGCAGAGATTCCTTAATGGATAATTTTTCCAATATGGGAAGGATATCTGGAGATAAGGCTTTCAAAGATGATTTAATCATTTTTCTGCGGCCTGAAAAGGCAAGATTTGTAATTTGTTCAATTGTTGTCAATAATTGCAGGCTAGGGGCATTTTTTTTAGGTTCAAGCCTTACCACACTAGACCAGATCTTAGGTTCAGGGTAAAAAGCTTTAGGACTAACGTCAAAGCATTTTGTTATTTTACAGACAATTTGGCAAATAACAGATAATCTGCCGTAAGATTTGATGCCAGGTTTAGCGATAATTCTATCTACTACCTCTTTTTGCAGCATCAAGGTCATGCTGTTTATTTTTTTAGATTGAAGTAACCATGATGTTAACAAGACACTACCAATATTATAAGGCAAATTAGAAATTATGGTTACTTTTTCATTAGTTACTAGTTCCGATAAATTTACTTTTAAGGCATCAGCTTGTTTTATAATAAGATTAGGATAAACGGTTTTTATTTCCTCAAGCAGGGGGATACACCTTGCATCCATTTCAATAACTGTTAGTTTTCCAGATGAAGTCTTTAAAATAGATCGAGTCAAGCCGGCTGGACCAGGACCTATTTCCAAGGCAATATTGCTATCCTGCAAGCCGCTCGCTTTTACAATTTTATCGCATAGGGTTTCATCGAATATAAAATTCTGGCCCAGTTTTTTTAAAGGAATGATACCATGCTTAGCTGCTAATTTAGCTATTGATGGAAGGTTATTAGACATTAAATGAACTTCCGCAGCCGCATTTCCCCTTCTCATTGGGATTTGAAAAAGTAAAACCGGACTTAAATTTTTCGCTAACATAATCCATTTGAGTGCCAAGAAGGTACATAACCGCTTTGGGATCTATTAAAATAGTTACCTCTTGATTCTGGATTACTTCATCATATTTGCCTTTTTCATCGGCATATTCTACGAAATATTTCAAGCCTGAACAACCGCCGGATTTAACTCCGATTCTTATCCCTAGGGATGACTTTCCTCTTTGCTCAAGCAAATGTTTTACTTGAGCAATAGCCCTTTCGGTTAGAGACATTATTTGCTTTTTTTGAAGGGAATTATCTTGTAAAACAGCTTTCATAGCAGTTATTTTTGCTTTTGTTTATAATCATTTACTGCTGCCTTAATAGCATCTTCCGCAAGCAAAGAACAGTGTAATTTTACGGGCGGCAGTGATAAATGCTTAGCTATCTCGGTATTTTTTATCTCCATTGCTTCCTCAAGTTTTTTTCCTTTTACCCACTCGCTAACAAGGGAACTAGAAGCAATAGCTGAACCACAACCAAAAGCTTTAAATTTAGCATCAGTAATAGTCCCTTCTTCATTAACCTTAATCTGTAATTTTAGAACGTCTCCACAAGCCGGAGCTCCTACAAGTCCCGTGCCGACCGACTTATCTTTTTTATCAAGAACCCCTACGTTTCGTGGATTCTCGTAATGGTCGATTACTTCTTTACTATATGCCATAATTATACCATTCCAATTTTATTTTTAATGAGTTGCCCACTTAATTTCGTTAATATTAATTCCCTCTTGTGCCATTTCCCATAGCGGGCTAAGCTCCCTTAATTTATTTATCTTCGATAGCAATAATTCTATTGCGTAATCAATTTCCTCTTCTTTAGTAAAACGCCCAAACCCAAAACGAAGGGAAGTGTGAGCTAACGCTTCGTCTACCCCAAGAGCTCTCAGGACATAAGACGGTTCAAGCGAGGTAGAAGTACAGGCAGATCCGGAAGAAACAGCTAAATCCTTAATTGCTAATATCATTGACTCTCCCTCAATATAGGCAAAACTCAAGTTTAAGTTACCAGGATATCTGTTATGTTTATCACCATTTAAGTACACTTCTTTTGCTTCTGAGGTGATTCTGCTTAAGAATTTATCGAACAGTTTTTTTACATGTCTATAATCCTTATCCATTTCGTTAGCGGCAAGTTCTGCGGCTTTACCAAGACCGACTACTAAAAATGGAGCAAGAGTACCGGAACGAAGTCCACGTTCTTGCCCGCCACCATTAAATATTGGAGCAAGACGAATTCTTGGTTTCTTGCGTAAGTATAAAGCACCAACACCTTTTGGGCCATAAATTTTATGCCCTGAAATGCTAGCTAGATCAATATTTAGCTCATTTACATTAATAGGAATTTTCCCAAAAGCTTGGGCTATGTCAGAATGAAAAAATACATTATATTTACGGCAAATTTGGCCTATTTCTTTCAAAGGCTGGATTACCCCAATCTCGTTATTTACCGCCATTATGGAAACTAGAATCGTTTGCTCGGTAATTGCATTTTCCAAGACTTGAAGGTCAACAATACCATTTGCCATAACCGGTAAATAGCTAACTGAGAAACCTTCCTGCTCAAGATGTCTACAGCTATCTAAAATACATTTATGCTCGGTAACCAGGGTTATAATATGTTTCTTTTTTTCCCCATAAAATTTGGCAATTCCTTTTAGGGCTAGGTTATTCGACTCTGTTGCACCGGAAGTAAAAATTATTTCCTTTTCTTCAGCTGCGATTAAATCTGCAACTTGTTTTCTGGCGATATTACAAGCTTCTTCTGCTTCCCAGCCATAAGGGTGGCTTCTTGAATGGGGATTGCCAAAATCAGAGGTTAAATAAGGCATCATGGCTTCAATTACTCTTGGGTCTACCTGAGTTGTTGCCTGATTATCGAGATAAATCGGGAATCGGCAATTTTTACTCATTAGCTCTTTTTTTAAATTTTCTAATTTTCCCATATTTACTTAACTATTTATTTCTCTGTATATTCTTAAGAATTTATCTATATCTTGTTTTGTGGTGGTGTATCCAAGAGAGATTCTAATCGCAGAATCTCTTTCTTCTTCGCTAAAACCCATTGCTTCAAGAGTTTTTGATGAACCTATTTTTCCCGAAGAACAGGCTGCGCCAGAACTTATAGCAATATTTTTTAGATCAAAAGCAATAATTTGCGTTTCAGACTTTTTGCCCAAATTAATAATTAAACTAGTATTTGGTAAGCGCTCTGATTGCTGATTTACAATCTTGATTTTTGGAAAAATTTTTGCTATTTCCTTTTCTAAATAATCCCTTAATCCCTTTAAATGATTATATCTTGATTCCAGCTCCCTGTTTGCAATTTCAGCAGCCACACCAAAACCGGCAGTAGCAGCGACATTTTCAGTACCTGAGCGAAGTCCTTTTTCCTGCCCCCCGCCAATAATATGTGGAACTAAATGGTGTATTGCTTTGCTAATTAGAGCGCCAGAGCCTACAGGTCCACCTATTTTATGGGCAGAAATTGTGGCAAAGTCGAGGTCTAGATCCACTAAATCTACTGGTATTTTGCCAAACGCTTGGACGCAGTCGCTATGGACAAGTGCCCCAAAATCATGAGCTATTTTTGTGATTTGCTTAATGTCTTGAATTACCCCAGTTTCGTTGTTAGCAAATATTATAGAGACCAATTTTTTTTCTGCGGCGCTTTTAGATAACTTCTCTTTCAAATCTTCCGGGTTAACCATACCGTTTTCATCAACTGAGATTATCTGAATATTATTTCCAAATTTTACATGAGCCAGAATAGATGCATGTTCGATTGCAGAAACAAAAACTTCTCCGTTATTAAAATTAGATATTATTAAGTTATTTGCTTCTGTTCCAGAGGAAGTAAAAGTAATATAATAATCCCGAAAATGGTTAATAATTCCGCTAAGACCGGCTACTTGCTTTCGTGCCTGTTCAATTATTTTTTTTCCTTCCCTGCCCAAACCATGTATAGCTGAAGGGTTAAAAGGTTTTGCAAGTGCAAGCAGCATGGCATTTTTAGCCTCTTCTAGAAGATTAGTAGTGGAATTATGATCAAGGTAAATCATCTAACTATTCTTTAACTATATGAAAATCTATTTCTCCTGCCATAACATCTGCTACTGAAATAGATGAAAAATAATTACGGATCTGATTACCAAGACCTTTCCATAAATCATGAGTCATACATTTAGTACCATTTTTCCGACAGGTCTTGTCTACCGAACAACGGGTCATTTTAGTATTTTCCTCAACTGCATCTATAATCTCTATAATATTAAGAGATTCTGAAGGGATATTTAGAAAATAACCACCACCTGGCCCCTTGACTGACCTGACTATATCAGCTTTTTTTAGCTTCAAAAAAATTTGTTCCAAATAATTTAGAGGTATAGTTTGCTTATTGGAAATATCAGCTAGTTTTATGGGCCTCGTTGTCTGGCTAGCAGCAACCTCTACTATTGCCATAACTGCATATCTGCTTTTCGTTGTGAGCATCATATAATCATTACTCCGTTTAACCCTAAAAAATACTAAAACTATAACCTTTAGAAACTAACTTAGACAACTAAAATAGTCAAGTATTATATGTAAAAAATATCAGATTTATTAAATCCATATTTACTAAGTTTATTATAGTTCTTTTATAGCAACGGTAATATGAAATTTAAAACCATTCAGTAATTTTGGTAATCCATATTTTAGCCTAAGTTTTTCTAACTCATGGCTTTCTATTTCCAGAACGTAATAGGATTTCCCTTTAGATTCAACCAGTTTTAATTTATTGAGAGTGAAATTAAAACTTTTGTTTATTTCTTCAATATTTAAATTCTCTGTTTCTTTTTCATACATTACGCTAATATGCGATCCTATGGGATCAGCCTTGCGGAAATAAGGAGGCTTTTGGAATTTATTATCAAAATTTTGTATGATAGGATATAGAGAATGGATATATTGATTATCCAATGCTAGGTACACATAATTTTTTCTTTGCTTAAGTATCCCAGTTTTAGGGAGCTTTTCTGCTTCCTGTAATATTGAGGAGTTCAGGGCACTTGGTATCGGGGAGCAAGATGAAACCAAATTTATAGATACAAAAATTAATAGCAATAAATATTTCTTCATATTTAATTATTATGCTTAACGTAACTAAAAACTTTCACCTTCCTTTAGCATATTTTCTAAAGCTTTTTGACAAATTCCATATTCTTTCCAGGAACAGCCATCACAAGTATAATCAAACTTTTGAACTGTCATATATTTTTTGATTTTTACCTTTGCTTCTTTCCAGCTCAATATTTCACCGATTTTAAGGCCAAGTATTTGTTGATGCCTGGAATCGAGCTTAGTAATTTTACTTTGAGTGGTACATAAGCTTTCATTTATTTTATTAGGGCAGGCAAAATAGATGCTATCCATATTGCCTACTACTTCAATTAGCGTATTTTCATCAGATGTTAGTCGCTGGACAATTTTTTTATAATTTTTTACAAAGCCAAGAGAATAACCGTGACCTTGAAAACCAAGGGTGCATAAAAAATGATGGGGACGAAATTTTATTATTTCTTCCACTTAATGTTTCGTTTTAGCAGATTAACGGAAGCTGCGGTAAAGAGGGCTTTTATTATTCCTGGAATAATAAATGGCAATAAGCCAAATTCTATAGCTTTCTCTAAACCAACAAGTAGCGCTAATTGAGGTGTACCAATCATAAATACACAAATAGAGCCAATAATACTATATACAATTAGTTTTAAAATTGTATCTTCACCAAATTTTTCTCTCATTGTAGCAACTACATAAACACAAAGAATCATACCAAATAAATACCCCCCCGTTGGCCCAAATAATACTGTTAGTCCTGCAAAGAAACCGGCAAAAACAGGCAAGCCTATTGCTCCGAGGGTTACATACCCAATGATAGCTTGCATAGCCTCTTTTTTATTATAGCAAAGAGCGATTATTAGGACACCGACCGTATGTAATGTTATGGGAACTGGTTCTAGAGGAATTTGTACTTGAGCTGCTAGAAACATCAAAATTATCCCAAGTACGACTCTTAAAAGCTTAGATTCAGTAATCGATTTTTTTATAACGGAATTTAAATTCATTTTAGAGACTCCATAACCTAATTAATGTCGTAATTATAAATATGATTTTTAGCCGGTCAACTATATTATATGTATTTATGGTTGAAATAGCTATTAGTGTTAAAAGGGTTATTAACCTAATTGGTTAAATTAGTTTGACAACAATGATTGGGACTCGTAGAATCCGAAATAAATAATTTTAATACTAATTATGAGATGCTCGTCTTATTGTACTGCTGAGGAATATACATTAAATCAAGAAACTATTTCGATATTAGAAAAAACTACAATTAATCCAGAATTCGTTGAAAAAGTACTTCATTATCAATTAGCTAACGAACATGATTCTCATCCAATAGATGTATTTCTATTTACTTTTGGATGTATTATCATTTGGGGCGCAGATGAAAAGAAAGAAGAGGAAATATTAAGAAATATCGGTTTTGTAGAAAAAAGAAAATTGAAAGAAGCTCATTCCGAATTTATTGATTTTGATTATAACGATATTGAAGATAGAACATATATTAACGAAGAGAAAAACATAATTATTCTTGGTAATGATTCTACTCTAGTAAAATTATCAGTTTCTCATGCACTAGCCCAATCTGTTAAACTAAATGATCTAGAAGAATCAGTAATTACCCTGCTTAAGCGCATCAAGCCTATCCAAAAAGAATTAGCTCAAACAGGACGAGTTTCTCTATCTAGGTCTCAGTTGTCAAAACAGTTAGGCGAGTTATTTAATGCAAGGTTTTCAATTAATTTACATAGTGATATCCTAGATATTCCTGAATTTTTCTGGCGTAGACCAAGTTTTGAGCCAATCTATAATATGACGGTTGAGTTTCAGGACATTATCCTAAGGCAAGGTATATTAAATAACCACTTGAACCTAATCCATGAGCTTTATAGCGTGCTTTCAAGTGATTTAAATCATAGGCATTCAACAAGATTAGAACTGATTATTGTCCTTTTGATTACTATCGAAGTAGTGCTGGCTCTAACAAGTCACCATAATATAATCGGCGGCTTGCTCAAATTATTTTCTTAAATATTTTGCTAATTTATATTGAGAATTATTTTTCATTTCTAGCCTTGGCTTTCTAAAAAAGGGATTTTTGGTAATATGCGTGCGTATTTTAACACGGATTAGATGGTTAAATGTTTACCTACTTTATCAAGAAACTAGAACAAGAATACCATCATTTAAGCTTATGGTATTTTGTTTTCTTTTTTTATGGTATTGCTTTTTATTTGAAATCCGTTGAGCTTTTTAATCAGGGTGTTTCATTTAACTCCTGTTTTATAACTTCATCTGTTTTACTCTATTTCATATTTTCTCTAAGGAAAAAAGAAAAACTTATATTTAGCTTATTTCTTACCATATTATTTTCTTTTGCCTCTGGAGTAGTAATTACTCATCTTAGGGTCACTAACGCTAAAACTAGCCCAAGGCCTATATCAAAGACGGATGTTTTTGATATAGAGGCGAAGGTTTTAGAAGTAAAACCTACGATAGGTGGATCGCAGTTAATTCTCGATAATGTAGTAATTTTAAATAAAAATGATAATATTTTTGGTAAAATCAAAGTAAGTTTAAGAGGAGAGAGTAGCCTAGATTTTCTAAAAAATGACGTAATAAATTTACGCGTTCAGCTTTTCCCTCTTAATTCCGCTTTGCTACCCGGGGGTTACAATTTTGGCCTTTATATGTATTTAAATGGTATTACAGCGACAGGATTTGCTGTTAGTTCTCCTAAAGTTATTAAATCCCAATCTGGCTATTTTTATGATAAGCTTCAAAATATAAGGGGTATTATATATAAGGAATTGATAAGAATTCTTGGCACTGATCAAGGTAATTTTGTAGCGGCCATACTTATCGGCGAAACTAAAGCTATAAATAAACATATGGCCGATAATATGAGAAATAGCGGAATTGCTCATATCTTAAGTGTTTCAGGACTGCACCTATCATTAGTAGCGATGATTTTTTTTATCAGCAGTAGGTTTTTGCTAAATTGCTCAAATTATTTGTCATATAAAATAAACATAAAAGTTGCTGCAGGAATTATTTCAATTATAGGAAGTTTCGGTTATTTGCTACTTAGTGGTGCAAATATAGCTGCTACCAGAGCCTTTATAATGACATTTTTCGTTATTCTTGCAATTATCATTGAGAGGTCCGCATATCCTCTTCGTTCAGTAATGGTAGCGGGAACGTGTATCTTGTTATTTTCTCCGGAATATGTCCTGCACCCAAGTTTTCAGTTATCGTTTTCAGCAGTACTATGTTTAATCTCTGGATATGAGCTTTATCTCCGTAATCAGAAATTAATCGGTAGAAGCAAAGGAATTTTTGCTTCTATAAAACTTTATGTTTTTGGCAACCTTTATTCTAGTTTCTTAGGCAGCATTGTTACGGCGCCTTTTGTGATCTATCATTTTTATAAATTTGCTACATATTCTCTCTTGATGAATTTGCTAGCAGTACCCCTTATGTCATTTTTTATGATGCCTTTAGCTATTATTTCTTTGGTACTGATGCCTTTTAATGCATGTAATTATAGCCTGAAATTACTTGGTTTTTTTGTTAAAATTATTACCAGTAGTGCTGAGTATGTAGTTAATCTACCAATATCGACAATAGATACCGGATATATAACTGATTTTAGCATGTTAATATTTACTTTTGGATTTTTTTGGATTTGCTTGTGGCAAACTACCTGGCGCTATTTTGGTCTTCTGATTATTCTTATATCTTTAGTTATGATGTATTTATCACCAAAACCTGATTTTATCTATGATCATAGAATTAAAGCAATTGGCGTAAAAAATAAAGATGTTATAGATATATATTCAAAATATCGAATCTCTAACTTTACCCAAGAATATTGGTTAGGTTGGTATGGTACAAAAAAAAGTAGATATTTTGAAACTGAGCTAAAGGATCAATTATTTGAACTAGCTGGGAGCGACGAAAACTTTACTGTATCTTTAAATTATACCAATTGCTCTGATGCTAAGGTGCAAATTATAATGTCTCCGAAACTAGTTTGTAATAACAACGGCTTAGTTGTAAATTATAGTGATTTGGTTAATTTTGGAATAGTACTAGTTTTTTGTCAGAAAAATAGTTGTTATGCAAAATTTGGACAAGAACCTATTTGGAAAATTAAGGAATAATGATTGAAACAGAAAACAAACTAGCAATTTCCTGGCTTAAAAACGGCATATGGGCTCTAGCGCTTACTGGTTTCTATTCTATAGTTTTAGTTATTTTAAGAACGCCTCAATTATCTCAAATAATCAGCGATAAATCCGTATTTAAGTCTTCTTTGGTAATACATGTAAATTTATCAGTATTAGCTTGGTTACTTTCGATTACATGTATAATTTGGTCCTATGGAAGCCGGCGATTATATTTTAGCAATATTTTTAGCAAATTGGCTTTAGCTGGGATAGCTCTAATGACTATTAGCCCTTTAATAGGCCAGAGTAATCCAATAATGAATAATTATGTACCTATACTTGAGAATGTTTGGTTCATAATTGGTCTTAGCTTGTTTGGTTCTTCCATCTTATATTTTTCAATATTAGTCTTTATAAACAGTTTTCACGATTTTTCTCTTAAAGAGGAAAAGTATACAGCCCAAATTTTACCTGTGGTAAAATTGACCTCATCGCTAATGTATATTATGGTATGGGGGTGTTTCGCCTTGTCTTATAAGGAGGTTATGGCTCTCTCCAATGTTTTTCCAATAGAAATTGATTATTATTATGAATTGTTATTTTGGAGTGGTGGTCATCTCTTGCAGTTTATATATACGCAAATAGTAATGTTTGTGTGGCTGATTTTAGCCGAGCTCTGGATAGGAAAAAGGCTAATTTATTATGAAGTCTATAGCAGTCTTTTTATAATTAACTTTATCTTAAGTTTATTTGTTTTTTATGGCCATTTAGCCTATCAAATGCCCGAATATGAGTTTACAGTATTTTTTACTAAACATATGCAATATTGCGGAGGAATCGCACCCACATTATTAATGGCAGTGTTAATTATCGATATTTTTAAATTTACTAGAATCAAAAATCATCTATCCTTTGTTGCCATAGCCTTTATGGCCTCAATATTGGTATTTTTTGCCGGTGGTTTAATTGGTGTTTTAATTTCCGGAATAAATTTATCGATACCTGCTCATTACCATGGGTCAATAGTTGGTATTAGTATTGGATTTCTTGGATTTGCCTATATATTCTGTTTCCGTGATTCGGGTTTTGCCACACCTGATCAAACTCTTAGCAAGAAGTTATTTACATTCTCTCTCTCCTTAAAACAGCCAATTTATGGCAGTAATAGCCTTTCTTGCTATTCTAAGTGGCCTAATATTCAGCTTATTATTATTACTTTTGGTCAGTTATTGCATATTGCCGGACTTGCTCTAGCAGGAGGATATGGAATATTGCGAAAAAATCCTGACGGGGAAATAGCCTTGGCGGCCAAGTTTTATATGGGAATGCTGGGAGGAGGAGGATTAATTGCGATTATTGGCGGGTTGATGTTTGTTTATATTTGTGCTAAAAGGCTATACGCTTTGTAAATTTTATAACACATATCAGAAAATAGTTATGATAGGGGAAAGGCCAACAAAACAACAGGCAGAAGAAGCAGTTAGAACTTTGCTTCGCTACATAGGAGAAGATACAAGCCGAGAAGGAATGCAAGCTACTCCAGCTAGGGTAGTTAAGAGTTATGATGAACTTTTTTCCGGTTATAAAGTTAATATAGAGGAAATACTAAACACCAGATTTTATGATATCAGCAACTTTAATGATATAGTTTTACTGAGATCCATTAATTTTAGTTCCTCTTGTGAGCATCATATGTTACCTTTTACTGGTTTTGTCGATATTGCTTATTTACCAGATGGTTTTGTTGTCGGAATAAGCAAACTTGCAAGACTGGTAGACGCATTTTCTAAACGGTTACAAATTCAGGAAAAAATGACTGCAAATATTGCGGAAGCCCTAGATACATACTTGAAGCCTCGTGGAGTTGCAGTAAGGGTAGCAGCGACACATAGTTGCATGACGTCAAGAGGGACTATGAAAGGTGGCAGTATACTAGAGTCTACCCATTTTACAGGAGTATTCAAAGACCAAGCTGAGTATCGCCGGGAGTTCTGGCATCTGGTCAAGGGGTAATAATTTAAATGTCCGGTAAAGCGGGTACTAGATTTTATTCATACTATTATTAAGCAATTGTAAAAACCACTTAAAGTATAATTTATTAGGTACATAATATCATGTTACAGTCTGAGTTTTTTTTACCAGTATTGAAGGAAAGTCCTGCTGAGGCAAAGGTGATATCACATGCCTTGATGTTAAAAAGCGGAATGATTCGGCAGCATGCTGCAGGAATTTATAATTGGTTACCTCTTGGTATAAAAGTACTTAAAAATGTAGAAAACATTGTTAGGTTTAACATGGATGCGTCCGGATTTATTGAAATGTTAATGCCATGTATTCAAAGTGCTGATTTATGGGTCGAATCCGGTAGATTTGATACATACGGCAAAGAAATGCTTAAGTTCAAGGACCGTCATGACCATGATTTGTTATTTGGTCCGACCAACGAAGAAGTTCTCACCGATATTGTAAGACATTCGATGCAATCTTACAAAGATTTACCAAAAGTTTTTTACCAAATTCAATGGAAGTTTAGAGATGAAATAAGGCCGCGTTTTGGTCTCATGAGAGGACGGGAATTTTTGATGAAAGATGCTTACTCGTTAGATATAGATGAAGAGGGAGCTATTAAGACTTATAATCAAATGTTTACAGCTTATATGCGTACGTTTAGCGACCTTGGGCTTTTGGCCATACCGCTTGCAGCAGATACCGGTGAAATTGGCGGTAGTCTGAGTCATGAATTTCATGTTATAGCAGATACTGGTGAAAGCACGCTTTATTACGATAAAAAATTTGATCTTTTAAAAGAAGAGTTGGCAGATGATCTTTCTTTAGTTAAATCATTATATGCAGCAACCGAAGAGAAACATAATCCAAAAAACTGTCCTATAGATGAAAAAGAATTATCAGTCCGAAAAGGTATTGAAGTTGGCCATATTTTTAATTTCGGCGATAAATATTCAAAACCTATGAATGCGTTTGTTAATAATGAAAAAGGGAAGTTAGTTCCAATTCAGATGGGGTCTTACGGAATAGGGGTTTCAAGGCTGGTAGCAGCTATTATTGAAGTTAGTAATGATGAAAGGGGGATAATTTGGCCTGTTTCTGTCGCACCTTTCAAGGTATCTGTTATTAATCTAAACATAAATGATCAAAACTGTAATGACGTTGCCTATAGTATATATAACAGGTTAAAAGCTCAAAATATTGAGGTTCTCCTTGATGATACTGAAGAACGCCCTGGGTCAAAATTTGCTACTCATGATTTAATAGGTTCTCCTTGGCAAATTATCGTAGGGCCTAAAAAAGCGTCTCAAAATTTAGTAGAGCTAAAAAACAGAAGAACAGGGGAAATGCAGGAGATGGATTGGCAGATAGCGATTAATGAAGTAATTGACGATCTGAATGTTAGATAAATTCGCAATCATAGTAGCCCTGAGATATTTCAGAGCGAAAAAAAATGAAAAATTTGTCTCTATAATATCTGGGATATCCCTAGCTGGTATAACAATTGGCGTGGCAGCCTTAATTGTTGTGATGTCAGTCATGAATGGTTTCCATATTCAGTTAACCTCTAATATTATTGGTATAAAGGGGGATATTTCTGTTACGCCAATAGGTAAGGCTATAGCTGATTATCCAAGCGTTCTAGAAACCATAAAAAAACACAATTTTGTAAAAAAAACATCTCCTATTGTTTCTGGCCAGGCTTTAGCTCTAGGTCTAAAAACCAATAGTGGTGTTCTGATTAAGGGCATAGATCTTGTTGATTTAAAAAATAAAGGAGAGATCTTAACTAACGTATTTCAAGGAAGTTTTGAAGGTTACGAAGGGACTACCGCCTTAGCAGTAGGCGCAGAACTTGCTCATAATTTAGGGGTTTCGGTCGGTTCTAAAATTAAATTGATTTCACCGAATGTTATTTCTACAACGTTTGGTACTATGCCCAGATCCAAGGATTTTACTGTAATAGCAATTTTTAGCAGCGGACTGTATGATTATGATTCGGCCACTATGGTTATGCCAGTTAGCGCTGCCCAAAAATTTCTGTCACTTGGAGAGGAAATTAATTTAATCGAAATAAATGTTGATAACCCTGAACTTGCCAAAGCTTATGCTAGTTTACTGCAGAAAGAACTTGGTCCTGGTGTTAGGGTTTCAAGCTGGCTAGATAGTAACCAGCAATTCTTGAAAGCTCTTGAGATAGAGAGAACGGCTATGTTTACTATTCTTTCTTTAATCATAATAGTGGCAGCTTTTAATATTATCTCTAGCTTATTTATGATAGTAAAAGACAAAACCAAGGATATTGCAATCCTTAAAACTATGGGGGCATCCGTTAGCCAAATAATGGGAATTTTCGTAATTAACGGTTTGCTCATTGGTGGGATAGGGACATTTTTAGGTATATTTTTAGGCCTTGCCGTTTCTTATAATATAGAAAATATTCGGCTATTTCTGGAGGGTATTTCTGATACCAAAATCTTTGATCCGGCTATTTATTTTCTCTATAGTCTGCCGTCAGTTGTCAGAATCTCTGATGTTGTTATTGTTGGCTCATTATCTTTAGTTCTTTCATTACTTGCAGCTATCTATCCCTCATTTAAAGCGGCAAGGTTAAATCCGATCGAGGCGATGAGATATGAGTGATAAACAAGTAATTTTAGAATTAAAAAATATTAATAAGGATTATCGTCAAGGAAGATCAACGATTGAGGTTCTAAAAAATATCAATCTTCAAATTGTTAAAAATCAGATGGTAGCTATAGTGGGGGCTTCTGGAAGTGGAAAATCTACCTTACTTCATATTGCTGGTCTTTTAGATTCTTCTGATTCCGGATCTGTTTATATTGAAAATATTCCTGCCCACAAATTATGTAATTTAAAATATGCTTCCCAAATTAGACTGGAAAATTTGGGTTTTATATACCAGTACCATCATTTATTAGGTGATTTTACCGCTCAGGAAAATGCCGCAATGCCTTTACTAATTTCTGGAGTTGAAAAAAAACAGGCTCTCGAAAGATCTGAGGATTTATTAAGAAAATTAGGTTTAGGCGGTAGATTATATAATTTTCCAGGAGAATTATCAGGTGGTGAACAGCAACGAGTAGCGATAGCCCGTGCTCTAATTAATAACCCAAAGCTTATTTTAGCTGATGAACCCACAGGTAATCTGGATTCTAATACAGCAGAAGAGGTATTTGAACTTTTCCTAGATAGAGCAGAAAATTTAGGCACAGCCATAATTATGGTTACCCATAATATCTCTTTAGCCAAAAGGATGCACAAAACTTATAAACTCGATTATACATTAGAAATAATGTGAGATATTTTTGGCATATTTATTACGATTACAGAAAAAATAATATAGTTAACAACAAATATCCTTAAGTAATATTAATTGACACTCTTCTTAAAAAGAGGTACACTCACTTTCAAGTTTATTATTATTTACGGTCTAGTTTCGATTTTTAGAAGTTCTATTGATTAAAACTGAATGTAAAATTTTAAACCAGTTTTTAACAATTTAAATCGAAGATTAAACTATGGAAGGCAAAGTTAAGTGGTTCAACCCTACAAAGGGTTATGGTTTTATTGAATCAGCAGAAAACAAAAAGGATGTTTTTGTTCATATATCAGCAGTACAAGATGCTGGACTAAAAACTCTAGATGAAGGTCAAGAAGTAAGATTTGACTTAGAAGAAAAAGGCGGAAAAACTTCAGCTATAAATCTTCGCGTATAAGCAAATTAGAGTTTAAGTACAGCTTTTTACCTTAAGTTAATGCTCGTGAGCCTATAAAACCGGACACAAACACTTTCAAACCCATCTAAATCCTGTCATAAAACAAGTAACATCTATTTGAAATATGGCGCTACTTTCTTGGGTTTTGCTTAAAGGATTTTAAATTAAATCCCAATAGCTGTACAAAAAAAAGATTTTACTACCTTCCTATTTACATTTTAGGTAGTAAAATCCAAATCTTAAAAAAAACTTCTTATAGTTTTTAGGTGTGTAATTTAATACCAGCATTTTGTTGTTAATGTGATCATAAAAATCTAGTCTTAATGATTAGGGATTATGGGATAGGATATGCAATGCAAAAAAGCTGTTTTGTCCTGATGCAGAAAGCATTTTTCAGTATTAAATAATTTATGCTGAATTTTTGACGGCATCTAAAACCGACTCCTTAAAAACAATCTTAAGAGTCTTGAGAATTTGATTACTTGTTAAATAGGGTTCAATCAATATTTGCGGAGTGATCAAAAATTTTAACATGTAATTTGAGCAAATTTGTATGAATTTTAATGAAATGAACTTACCGACCGAGATATTAGGTAACTTAACACGTATGGGAATTTTGATCCCCACGGAAATACAAAAACAATCTATTCCAAGTGCAATTCAAGGATCAGATATACTAGCTTCTAGTCAAACCGGTTCAGGGAAAACACTTGCTTATTTATTGCCAGCAATCACAAAAATTTTACAAGAAAGGGCAAAAATATTAGTATTAGTACCTACACGTGAATTAGCTGTGCAAGTTTGTGCGGCACTTAACAAAACTGCCGGGAGAATAAAAATTTCAGGTACTGCCATTATTGGAGGTGAACCTTTTGGTAAACAGGTCTCAAAATTAATGACTAAACCGGATGTGATAGTTGCAACTCCTGGTAGGTTAATTGATCATTTAACTCGCAAAACGGTCAATCTTAATGAGTTTAAGTATTTAGTCCTAGACGAAATGGATAGAATGCTTGATATGGGGATGAAAGAGCAGATTGATCAAATAAATAAATATTTACCTGCAACTCGTCAAGTTCTGATGTTTTCCGCCACTATGCCAAATCATATAGTCGAAGCATCGCATAAATATTTAAATAACCCTCATAAAATTACTATAGGACAAGCTAATAAAGCTGCTCCTGAAATTGACCAGCAATTTATTGATATCAAAGAAGAACTCAAATATAGTGAACTTGATAATCAACTAAATTCAAAAGATGGAACTATAATAGTTTTTGTAAAAACTAAAAGAGGGGCAGATAAGTTAGCAAGAAATCTAAAAAATAATGGTCATAAAGCTGAAGCTATTCACGGTGATTTAAACCAAGGTAAAAGAACAAAAGTACTTGATGCTTTCCGAAAAGAAAAAACTCGTATTTTAGTAGCTACAGATGTTGCAGCAAGAGGCCTTGATGTTGATCATATAAAATATGTGTTTAATTATGATTTACCATCGTGTCCTGAGGATTACCTGCACCGTATAGGTAGAACAGGTAGAGCTGGAGCTAAAGGTTTTGCAATATCATTTGTTGCTGGAGCAGATATTATTCGTAAAAAAGCTATTGATAGATTAATAAACAAAGGTCAGTCTAGTAGAGAAGTTTTTAAATCTTCTTCAAAAAATGGAGGAAGTAGGAATGAAAAAAGATCATCTGATGCTTTCCAATCAATATCTAATAGAAAACAAGGAAGAAAAAGAAGCAATAAGCCTTTTGATTACAAAGCCGATGCCGGAAGTCCTTTTCCTAGGAAAAGAAAAAAATCAGGTCAAAAAAGAGCTGCTTAAATTATTTCCTTGAACAGTTAAAATAATTATTATACAATTCAGGAAATTAAATAATAATTTTATTTAAAGGTGGGCTTTGCCTGCCTTTTTTGTTGTAAGCATATTGAGTGCAAATGGAAGAAAAAATTAGACCATTAATAGAGTCAGTTATTGATGATCTTGGTCTTGATCTTGTAAAGGTAAGTTTTCAAGGCGGAAGCAGAAAAGTTCTTGAAATTCTCATTGATCGTAAAGACGGTAATAAAGTACAAGTTAAAGATTGCAGAGAAGTCAGTAAAAATGTTTCAGCTATTTTAGATGTTGAAGATATAATTAAAGATAAATATTTTCTTGAGGTAGCATCGGCCGGAGTAGAGCGACCATTAGTTAAGCTACAAGATTTTGAAAGGTTTTTAGGAAGAGAAATTAAATTAAAATTAAAAGAACCCCATAATGGTAAAATCGGTTTTAAGGGAAAACTGATAGAAGTAAAAGGAAAGGAAATAACAATAAAATCAAAAAATGTCCAATTGATTTTTGCTTATGATAACATAAAGGGAGCTAATCTGGTTTTAACTGATGAGGAATTTAGGCAATTATTAAAAGGGATAAAATAAATAATTATTAGTTATATTTAGTAAGGAGAATTATCGGAATGAGTAACGTAGGTAATGCAGAAATCCTGCAAATAGTTGAAGCAGTATCCAGGGAACGTGGAATACCAAGAGCAAATTTAATCGATGCTATGGAACAAGCTGTTCAAGTGGCAGGACGTAAAAAGTATGGTCATGAACATAATATCAAGGCCGAAATTAACCACAATACCGGTGAAATTATATTATATCGTGTTCGTAAGGTAGTAGAAAAAGTTGAAAACACATTTACAGAAATTTCCCTTTCTGATGCTATGTCTATCAAGCCTGACATTAAAATTGATGAAGAAGTTTTAGAAAAATTACCTCCAATTGATTTGGGTAGGGTTGCAGCTCAAACAGCGAAACAAGTAATAGTGCAAAAGGTCGGAGAAGCAGAACGTTTACGTCAATACGAAGATTATAAAGATCGTAAAGGTGATATTTTAAACGGGACGGTTAAAAGAATAGAATTTGGCAATATTATTGTTGATGTGGGAAGAGCGGAAGCAATACTTGGAAGAGATCAACAAATAAGGGGAGAAGTCTTTAAAATCAATGATAGGATCAAAGCGTTTGTTCTTGATGTCAGACCCGAAATGAAAGGTCCTCAGATCTTCCTGTCAAGAACGAACAATAAATTCCTTGAAAAATTATTTGAAATGGAAGTGCCTGAAATATACGACCATATTATTGAAATAAAAGCTATTGCCAGGGAACCTGGTTCTAAAGCAAAAATTGCAGTATTTGCTGCTGATGTTAGTGTTGATCCTGTTGGATCTTGTGTTGGGGTAAGGGGAAACAGAGTTCGCGCAATTACTAACGAATTAAACGGAGAGAAAATTGATGTAATACTATGGGATAAAAATATAGCTCAATTTGTAATTAATTCAATGACTCCGGCCCAAATTTCAAAAATTGTTTTTGATGAAGATAAAAGGAAAGTCGAGATAGTAGTGCCGGATGATCAACTCAGTCTTGCTATTGGCAGGCGCGGTCAAAATGTACGACTTGCATCTAAAATTACCGGTTGGGCAATTGATGTGATGACTGAAGAACAAGAATCAAAAAGACGGACCGAAGAATTTACTAATACTACAGAACTATTTATCAAAGGTCTTGATGTAGAAGAGGTTTTAGCTCAGCTACTATCAGCAGAAGGTTTTACGACTATAGATCAGATTGCCAGTACCGATAATGCAATTCTTGAATCCATACAAGGATTTGATCCAAAATTGGTAAAAGACCTAAAAAATCGTGCTATAAAATATATTGAAAACCAAAATGAAAAAATTATTACTAATCTCGAGCAGCTTGGAGTCGAGCAAGAGTTGGTAGATGCTCTTGACCTTGCTCCTGAATATATATTAAAATTAGCCGAGTATGGAGTAAAAACTATTGAAGATCTTGGGGAGATGTCAGTTGAAGAATTTAGAAATATTGTACCAGAAGATCATATAAACACAAAGGATATAGAGGAATTAATTAGTTTCGCTCAGGCACAAAATAAATAAGCTGTGAAAAATACTGCTGTGAAGCAAAATTTGGGCCATGGCAAGATAACTAAGTAGTTTATTTTACGCAAAAAATATAAAGCATTTAAATTTTAACATGACAGATAATAAAGATATAGAAGACAAAACAACAAAAAAGCTAACTCTTGGGGGGGCAAAACTGACCTTAGGGAAAACCGTTCATCCTAGAAATTTGTCTAGAACTATGGGTTCTTCGGGATCTACTGTCGTGGTAGAAGTTAAACGTGGTAAAGCAGTTTCTTCTGAGGTTAATATTAGGGACGATAGAGAAAATATTCCTACAGATCACTTACAAGTAACTAGAAGATTATCTGTACTTCAAAAAGCGCGTGAAGAGGATAAACTTGATGATAGCAAAATTAGTACGCTTTCAAAGATTGTTGAAATGAATCAGTCTATGCAAGTGGAAAAGGAATCGGATAATCTATCCGCATCGGAACACATTACATCTTTAGGTCTTGAACCTAATACTAGTAGAGCTGATAAAAATGATTTAGAATTAAAAGCTAATAAGCAAAAGCTTCTTCAAGAAGAGGAAGAGTTCGAAAGGAAAAAATTAGAAGATGCTAAAGCTCTAATAAAACAGAAAGCTATCGAACCTAAAAAAATTAAGAAATCTGATATCTTCAATATGCTAAGTGAAGATTCCGGTGATATTCCAGCTAAAACAAGAAGTTTAGCCTCTATACAACGTGCTAAAGCAAAACAAAGGCGCAAGAGTGATAACTTAGATGGTAAAAAACAGGATAAAGTTTACAGAGAAGTGGTTATACCAGAAGTTATTACTGTATCTGAATTATCCAACAGAATGACGGAAAGGGTCACCGACGTTATACGTGAGTTAATGAAATTAGGCGTTATGGCAACAGCGAATCAGTCAATTGATGCCGATACTGCTGACCTTGTTGTTACTAGTTTTGGTCACTCTGTTAAGAGAGTACAAGAGTCAGACGTAGAAAATATTCTTAATACTGAAGAAGACAAACCTGAATATCTAAAGCCAAGAGCTCCTATAGTTACAGTAATGGGACACGTCGATCATGGTAAAACATCACTTTTAGACGCTTTAAAATCCACTGATGTAGCAGCGGGTGAAGCAGGCGGTATAACCCAGCACATAGGGGCTTATAGCGTCAAAATGTCTGATAATAGGATGATTACTTTTATTGACACCCCGGGTCATGAAGCTTTTACTGAAATGCGAACAAGAGGAGCAAAAGTTACTGATATTGTAGTGTTAGTAGTTGCAGCTGATGATGGAATTAAAACTCAAACAATTGAGGCAATAAGCCATGCGAAAGCTGCCGGTGTTCCTATAATAGTAGCAATTAATAAGATTGATAAACCAGAAGCAAATATTGAAAAAGTTAAAAATGAGTTACTGCAGCATGAGTTAGTCCCCGAGGATCTTGGTGGTGATGTAGTAGTAGTGCCAGTATCTGCTAAAGAAAAAAAGAACCTTGACAAGCTTGAGGAAGCGATTTTACTGGTTGCAGAAATGGAGGATCTGAAAGCAAATCCTAATACTATAGCTTCTGGTGTAGTAATTGAGTCAAAAATAGATAAAGGGCAAGGGGTAATTGCAAGTATTTTAGTTCAACGTGGTACTTTAAAAAACGGCGATCTGTTAGTGGCGGGAACAACTTACGGTCGTATTAAGAAAATGAATAATGACAAAGGCAGACCTGTTTTAGAGGCTCTTCCCTCCTATGTAGTTGAAATTTTTGGCCTAAATGTTGCTCCCTTAGCCGGAGATTTATTTAATGTTGTGATGACAGAAAAACAGGCTAGAGATATTACAGAATATAGGATGCGAAAGTTAAAAGAAAATAAGGTTACTGCCTCAAAAACTAGTTTAGAAGATTTGTTCCAAAAAGCCTCCGGCGAGGGTAAGATCAAAGAACTGCCAATAATTATTAAAGGCGATGTACATGGTTCAATTGAAGCCATAATTGGCAGCTTAAATAAAATTGTTAGTGACGAAGTAAAATTAAAAATCATTCACCAAGGAGTCGGAGCTATTACTGAGTCTGATGTTACACTTTCTAAAGCAACTGGAGCGATAATTCTTGGGTTTAATGTTAGATCAAATACGGCAGCGCGGGCTGATGCTGAAAAAAACAAAGTTGATATTAGATATTATTCAATAATATATAATTTAATTGATGATATCAAAGCTATCATGAGCGGCATGCTATCGCCTGTAATTCGTGAAATTTATATTGGTTCTGTTGAGATACGTGAAGTGTTTAATGTCTCTAAAGTAGGTAAAGTTGCTGGCAGTTATGTAACTAAAGGTATTATAAAAAGAGGTGCAGGTGTTAGGTTGCTTCGTAATGATATAGTTATCCACGAAGGCAAACTTAAAACCTTGAAGCGTTTTAAAGAAGATGTAAAAGAGGTGCAGGAAGGTTTTGAATGCGGTATCGCCTTTGAAAAATATGATGACATTAAGGTTGGTGATTTGGTAGAGGTATTTGAAATTGTTGAAGAGCAAAAGCAACTTTAAGCTTAAAGATCGGGAAAAATACCAGTCACAACGGCAGCTAAAAGTCTCTCAGTTAATTGGGGCTGCTGTGATTGACTGTCTTATGAAAGGGAAGAGGGTAGATATAAGGCTTATTCCTATGCCTTTGACTATTACCAAGGTTAATATCTCTGCCGATTTAAAAGTTGCTAATTGTTATTTTTTACCCTTTAATACAAACTTATCAAGAGATGAGATTCTAGAAGCGTTAGAGGAATCAAAATATATTATTAGGCAATACGTAACAAAAGGAATAAATTTAAAATATTCTCCTGAAATTAGATTCCACTATGATCAGGCTTTTGAAAATGCTGCTAAAATTGATCTGTTACTTAATAAGTTATAAATATTACATTCTAAAGAGCTTTAGGTAATGCCTCTGTTTTGCAGCTAAGCATATTAAAAGGCAAGTAGGTTTTTTGTGATCGGTTCATGTTAAATAGGAAATACTCTTTACACGTTAAATAATAGTCTTCCTTCATCCAATTTCAATTAAAAACTATTGCCAAGAAGATGAAGCTCTAAGCGCCTTATCTGATTTTGATCTGAAGTGGGAAAAAAAGTACCCCCACATAGCAAAATCCTAGCGGAATAATTGGGAAAATCTGGTAGTTTTTTTACAGTACCCTGAGGTTATTAGGCGGATAATTTATACAACTAATGCGATAGGTACGCCAGGAGAGGCCTGGTTTAACAAGAAGGTGGAATTCCTTTCCAGAGAAGGCCTAACTAACCGACCGGAACTGAGTTTTGCGCCGAAGGTAGCAATGCTTAGGTGAAGCGTAAACAAGGTGAATATAGGCCGAAACGAAAGTGAACTACAAGAGAGTCTCGAGAACTTCGATGATCCCAGAAGCTGACACTGTCTATGATGTGGAAAGCAACAGGATGCTATGCTATATAGTGAGTATAGTATCTTCTGGCGGGGTATGCGTAGTCGGCATGTATGAAATTGTTAAGCCGAGGAATCTAGGAAATCCCAGCCGCTCCTATAATTTATAATTTAGGTAGTTATATGCAAAGTACAGCAAGCAGTAACAAAGGTAGCTGGGAAGTCAGATGCGCTCATAGTACTGAGGAAGTGAGGTAATGCTCATGGAGGGAAGGGACGCGACAAGAGAAAGATGCTAATGGGCAGAAAGAGGGATCACCGAATCCCAAGGCTTTCCAAATGAAACTATCATCTTTAGAAAGCAGAGGGAAACAAATCAGCGATGCACCGCTCAAGACTTTGTACTTGACAATAGATACATTACGCTTTGCGTAAATATATTCCAATTTTTGCACTATACCAATGCTGCCAGCCGGTTTAGTATAATTAAAATCAGGAAAATTATTTTTTAATATGAGCTCTGGATCTAAAACCAGGAACTCCATTAAATTCCTCGATTCTACGTGGCCAGTATTTAATAGTTGTAGTCTTTCTGGAGGAATTTTTTTCATTGCGCTGCTTTACTTTCCCAGTCGAGCAATTTTTTCTTTATTTCCTGCCCCCAGCGATATTTATTAATTTCTCCTGATTTCCTAATTACTCTATGGCAAGGAATTAAATAGGAAATATTATTTCTAGCTACTGCTGAGGCAACAGCCCTGGTAGAATTCTTATTACCGATGCGCTTTGCGAGTTCCTCATAGCAAATGGCCGTGCCAAAATCTATTTCAGTTAGGGCGTGCCAGATTTTTTCTTGGAATTCTGTCCCCTTTATTAGTAAATGAATTTGAGTTTTATCTTTCTTATCAAAAATTTTGGAAATTAGCTTTACTGCTTCTTTATTACTTTCTTTAAAGCAAGTATCAGGTAGAAGTTTCTTTAAAGCAGAATTAGCCGTAATTAAATTGGTGGTATCTTCCGTAAATGCTAAAAAGCAGATTAATACCCTAGAATTATCGGAAATAGTCCAAGCAATAAAACATTTACCTACAGGGCTGTTGCAATTAGTGCCCACAAAAACTTCAGAAAAATTTTCACTCTTCCCTAAGATAAGCACTAAATTTGGTTCTCGCTCCTTCAATGATAAGTTTGCTAACATCACTAATATCTTTTTCAGTTAGTGTTTTATTATCGTCCTGTATTGTTACCGAAATTGCAATGGATTTTTTACCTTTCTCTATTTTTTCCCCGCTATAGATATCGAACAAATTAACGTTCCTGATTAAATTTTTATCCGTATTTTTAATAAAGCTCATGATTTCTCCGATCTTTTGCGATTCATCAATAATAAAAGCATAATCCCTAGTTACTGGTTGATAATCGGAAATCTTTAATTCGGGTCTTTTACCAAATTTTTCCTTAGTAATTGGCAATTGTGCCAATTCAAGTTCAAAGGCCATTACATCATATTCAATATCAAATATCTTTAATATGGATGGGTGAAGCTGCCCAAAATAAGCCAGAATGTTTTTACCAAGAGCGACAGTACCTGAACGCGTTGGATGGTAATAATCTGGTGCTTCGCTTTTAATCTGGCACTTATCTAGGTCAAGCCCAAAGTAAGCAAAAATAGCTTCCAGATCTGACTTTAGATCAAAAATATTGACGTTTTGAAGGGGGGTATGGCAGTTTTTTGGTAAATTAGAGCCGATCCTGATAGCAGCTACAGATTGAATAGGGTTAATATTCTCTGCCTCACGAAAAATTGGTCCTAATTCAAATAAACTTAAATCTTTATAAGATCGATTAATATTATTGCAGGCAATTTTTAGCAAATTAGGCAATATTGACGGTCTCATGTAATCAAGCTCTGCACTAATAGGGTTTTGTATTATTAATTCTTCTTTTATTCCAGAGAATAATTTAGCCTTTTTACTGTCCATGAAAGACCAACTTACTACTTCAGTATAACCACTACTTGCAAGCAACCTTTTTATATCCATTAACCTTTTTTGCTGGCGGTTAATGATTTTTTGCACATTACTACCTGGAAGGGGGGTAACAGGGATTTTATCATAACCGTATATCCTAGCAATTTCTTCTACTATATCTTCTTTAATCGAGACGTCATAACGCCAAGAGGGAATAGTAATTTGGATTGTTTCTTCTTCATTTTTACAGTTAAATCCAAGCTTTTCCAAAATAGATATAATTTCTTCTCTGCTTAAATGGAAGCCAGTTCTGGAAACAAAAAAATCAATAGGAAAATCAATGGTTCTAACTGGTACTTTATCACTACCTGCCATTTTAAGAGCAGAAATTTCGCCTCTGCAAATTGCTAATATTAAATGTGCAGCGTAATTTAAAGCTTTTAAAGTAAACTCTTTGTCTACATGTCTCTCGAAACGATAGCGCGAATCTGTATCAATCATCAATTTTCTACCGGTGCGAGCAATATATTTGCTATTAAAACAAGCAGCTTCAAGCAAAATTCTAGTAGTATTTTGATTACAAGCACTATTCTTACTGCCAATTATTCCAGCAAGGCAGTGTATTTCATGCTCATCTTTTATTACTATATCGTCATTACTTAGTTCGTATTCTTTATCATTCAAAGCAACAATTTTTTCGTGGGATTTCAAACTCTCGACTGTCAAATTTCCTTTTATTTTATCCGCATCATAAGCATGCATCGGTTGGCCGAAAGAATATGCTATATAATTTGTAACATCAACTATAGCGGAAATAGACCCCACCCCAATATTTTCAAGATGTTCTCTTAACCATTTTGGGCTTTCTATATTTTGAAGATTTTTAAGTTCGTAAATTGCAAATAGTGGGCAGGCTTCCTGATTTAAAATATGAACTCCAGCATTTGAGGAAAAACTTCCTTTGTTTTCTGGAATTTCCAACTTCTTTAAAACGCCTACCCCAGCAGCAGCCAAGTCTCGTGCGATACCGTAAACTCCAAGGCTATCAGCTCTATTTGGCGTTACATTAATATGGATTACTGGATCATCAAGGCCAAAATACTTTGCAATTTTGTCTCCTACCTGTGCATCTTCTGGGAGTTCTATTATCCCAGAGGAATCACCTTTTATGTTTAGTTCTTCTCTTGAACATAACATGCCAGAACTATCTACACCACGGATCTTTGATTGCTTTATCTTAAAATTACCGTTTGGAATAGTTGTGCCGATTTTTGCAAGGACCACTTTAATTTCGCTTCTAGCATTAGAAGCCCCGCATACTATGCTAAGAATATCTGAGGCAGTTTTAACTTTACACACCTTTAACTTATCTGCATCTGGATGGGGAGTAGTTTCTAAAATTTGTGCTACTTCAAACTTTTCAAGTTCTGACTTCCTATCAATAATTTCTTCTACTTCTAAACCAAGCATGGTTAAGCTCTTGGTTAGCTCTTCGATAGTTGCCTTAGTGTCAAGAAAGGTTTTAAGCCACGATAAGGTAAATTTCATTTGGTTAAACCTCCTGCAAGTGTTGGAATATCAAGTGCTGCAAAATTATAATGGTTAAACCACCTAATATCTCCTTCAAAAAACTGCCTTAAATCTTTTATACCGTATTTTAGCATTGCAAAACGGTCGAGTCCCAGACCAAAAGCAAAACCTTGATATTCTTTTGGGTTAATGCCAACATTTTCTAAAACTTTTGGATGTACCATTCCGCAACCGAGTACTTCAAGCCATTTATTATTCTTATCCATTCTGATATCAACCTCAGCGGAGGGTTCGGTAAAAGGAAAAAAACTTGGCCTAAATTGAACTTCAATATCGGCATTTTCAAAAAAACTTCTAATAAAATCGATAATTACATATTTTAAGTGACCCATGTGAATGTTTTTATCTATCACTAATCCTTCGATTTGATGAAACATTGGTGTGTGGGTCATATCCCAATCTGCCCGATAAACTCTGCCAGGAGCTATAAAACGAAAGGGAGGTTTGCCACTGTGCATCGTTCTTATCTGAATAGGAGAGGTTTGGGTTCTAAGAAGTTTTGTTTTATCAGATGTTTTTTTTAAATAAAAAGTATCGTGCATTTGCCTGGCGGGATGATCTTCATCGATGTTTAGAGCAGTAAAATTATACCAATCATCTTCTATGTCTGGACCGTCTTTGACCTCGAATCCATATTGAGAAAATACTTGAATCAATTCTTCAAGGCACTGGGTAATAGGGTGAATGCTTCCTTTTTTAATAGGTTTTGCTGGAATTGTAAGGTCTATTCTTTCTTTTTCGAACCTTATATTTAATTCTTTTTCCTCTAGAATCCTGCTTCTTTTATCTAGCAATTCTTGAATCTGCTCTTTGGTTTTATTAATTTTTTGTCCCAGCGCTTTTCTATCATCCGCAGCTAATTGTCCTAATTTTTTCATTTCTTCGGTTATAAAACCGGATTTACCAAGATATAGAACTTTGATTTGCTGTAAATTATCTGAATTTTCAGCACGTTCTATGGCTTTTTTTGCAGAAATTACTATTTCTTCCAGCATCTTAAAATACTCAAAATATTGAATTGCTAACAAGAATAAAGCATTTTAGCTAAAATTACAAGATACGGCTCTTTGATATTTAATAGCAGTTATCTGAACTTAAAGGTACGAATAAAATCTTCTTGAACAGAGTTATAAGGTAATGTATATTACAGCGGTGTTGGTAGAAATACTGGCCTCGGATAGAGCTGCCCATTAGTGGAATTATGCTATCTTAAACTTTTAAGAATTCACACGTATCATGAATGCTTTGTTAGTCCAAAATTATTTGGGGTCTATAGCTGATACGGAGGTTTAAACTAACAATATTGGAGATAAAATATAATGTCTAACTTACCTAAAGTAAGCGTTAGCGATTTGCTAGATGCTGGTATACATTTTGGTCATAAAGCTTCCCGCTGGAATCCTAAAATGGAGCCGTATATTTACGGAATAAAAGATAACGTGCATATAATTGATTTACAACAAACTGTACCTTTACTACAAATCGCTTTAAAGAAAATTTATGAAACAGTAAAAAATAATGGTAAGGTACTATTTGTAAGTAGTAAAGTGCAAGCTACGGAACTAATAGCTGAGTATGCCCAGAAATGTGATCAATATTATATTAATCACAGATGGCTTGGTGGAATTTTAACTAATTGGAGTACCATTTCAAGGTCAATAAAAAAACTAGATAGCATTGAAAAAACTCTTGGTAATACGGAAGAGCTGGTCAACTATACAAAAAAGGAGCTTTTAGACTTAACACGTAAAAAAGAAAAGTTGGTTAGGTCATTTTTTGGTATCAGAAATATTGGCGGCCGTCCTGATCTGGTTGTAATTATTGATACAAATAAAGAGCATTTAGCTATAAAAGAAGCTGTAAAATTAAATATTCCGATAGTTGCAGTAGTAGATAGCAATTCCGACCCTGATAATATCGATTTCCCAATACCCGGTAATGATGATGCCATAAGGTCAATCAGGCTATATTGCAGTTTATTTGCTGATGCTGCATTAGCTGGAATACAGGATTCTCTCAAGAATTCTGGAGTAGATGTGGGAGCTTCTCTTGCAGCAAAATCAGAGAAAGGTTTGGAAGGAGTTAAAAAAATTGAAAAAACTGCCAAGGTTTCTAAAGCAAAAGCTGCATCTAAAGATATTGTTGTAGAGGTAAAGGCTACAGAAGAAAGCAACTCAAATGAGTTGGAAAAACCTACCACCTCTGCAAAAAAAGCAGTAATAACTAAAACAGCAGTTGCAAAAACCACAAAAAGCAAAGCTACAGCGAGTGATTCGGTAGCACAATAATTTTAAATATTTTTCGAGAGGAATATAATGAGTGTATCAGCATCATTAGTAAAAGATTTGAGGGAAAAAACAGGTGCAGGAATGATGGACTGCAAAAAAGCCCTAGTCGAAACGTCAGGTGATTTCGAAGCAGCTGTTGATTGGCTTAGAACTAAGGGCTTAGCGGCTGCCGCAAAAAAAGCAGGCAGAGTAGCATCGGAAGGTTTAACCGCCCTAGAAGTAAATGGCAACATGGCCGCAGTCATAGAGGTTAATTCTGAAACAGACTTTGTTTCAAGAAATGAAACTTTTCAGAATTTAGTTAGAAAAATTGCTCAAAAAGCGATTAATTGTTCCACCATTGAACAATTAAAATCGACAATTATTGAAAACGGTAAAACTGTAGAAGACTTAATAATAGAGAATATCGCAACTATTGGTGAAAACCTTAGTTTGCGCCGCATGCAAACACTTAAAATAAAAGATGGTGTTATTGCTTCTTACGTACATAATGCTACAGCAGACGGTATGGGCAAAATTTCAGTGTTGGTAGCCTTAGAATCAACAGGCGATAAAGATAAGTTGATGGCTCTTGGCAAGCAAATAGCCATGCACGTAGCAGCGGCAAAGCCGGTATGTTTAAATAAAGAGTCTGTTGATCCAGCTTTAATTCAAAGAGAAAAGGATATATTTACCGAGCAATCCAGAGCCTCAGGAAAGCCGGATAACATAATTGAAAAAATGATCGAGGGGAGAATCCGTAAATTTTTAGAAGAAATAGTTTTGCTTGATCAGATTTTTGTTATTGATGGTAAGTCAAAAATTACTGAAGTAGTTGCAAACGCTTCGAAAGAACTTGGCGCACCTGTCGTGCTTGCAAGTTATGCAAGATTTGAACTGGGTGAAGGTATTGAAAAAGAAGTGATAAACTTTGCCGATGAAGTAGCAGCGGTAGCAAAAAGCTAAGCAATAACGCAATTTCAATATAAGCTGAACTAGACTTATATAAATCTAGTTCAGCATCTCGTCTTATAAGGCCATATAGCTTATAATGGATAATAAACAAAATAATATCTATCCTGTGGGCAATAAATTTAGATATAAAATTACTCTTGAATATTTAGGTGCCGGTTTTTGTGGCTGGCAAAGGCAAGCAGAGGCTTTATCCCTCCAACAGTTAATTGAAGAGGCAATTTTTAAATTTAGCAAGGAAAGTGTTTTAGTTACTGCTGCAGGAAGGACAGATGCCGGTGTAAATGCGTACGGACAGGTGGCCAGTTTCGATTTAACTGCTTTTTACGAGCCTCGCAGAGTAATGCATTCTATTAATCATTTTTGTAGGCCTCATAAAGTAGGGGTTACAGATTGTAGATTAGTAGAACTAGATTTTAATGCTCGTTTCTCTGCTAAACAAAGGTATTATGTCTATAAAATTATTAATCGCCCGTCGATTAATATTATTAACGCCGGTTTGCAATATTGGGTAAAAGACCCGCTGGACGTGGAATTGATGAGAGAGGCTGCATCATATTTGCTAGGTAAACATGATTTTAGTTCTTTTCGAGCAGCCCAGTGCCAGTCTAGCTCCCCTGTAAAAACCATTTCAAATATAGAAATTATTCGAGAGGGAGAGAATATAGAAATTTATGTTTCTGCTATTTCATTTCTTCACCATATGGTACGGAATATAGTCGGTAATCTGCTGCAGGTAGGAAAGGGTATTTGGCCACCGGAAAAAATAAAAGAAATACTGGAGCAGAAAGATAGATCAAAGGGAGCTCCTACTGCTCCTGCCGAAGGATTGTATTTTTTAAAAGTCGATTATTAAAACCATTTACTTGATGGTGTTACGATTGTTATTAAACTGATAAAAACTGTTTTTATTATGCAAACTATGCTTTTAGAGATCAACTTTAAAATTATAGAATATGGCAGTTCTGAATATAAAAAGGCAGTTGCTTTAAGGGAACGCATTTTGCGTAAACCTTTAGGTTTGAGTTTTTCTGAATCTGAATTATTCGCAGAAAAAGAGCATATTCAAATTATTGGCCTTAATGGTTTAGAATTAATTGCTACTGCTGTATTAGTACCGAAAGGTCAAAATTGTAAAATGCAGCGTGTTGTAGTCAAAGAAGATTTGACCAATAATGGAATTGGTTCAAGAATGATGATATTTTGTGAAGATGTGGCAAAGAAAAATGGTTTTAAAAAACTTTACTGCCATGCACGTGCTACAGCAATAGAGTTTTATTTAAAAAATGGCTATGAAGCTCAAGGAGATTATTTTGAGGAAGATTCTATACCCCATTTAAAGATGAATAAAATATTATAAATACAAAAATGATGGTTATAAAGTAATTATGTTAGTAAGAGAAGCTTTAGCCTGGGGAATCCTGGAACTTGAAGATTTCACGTCAAAACAATTAGAAGCAAGAATTTTACTAGCTAGTGTATTAAAAACAACTCAAGAAGACTTGTTGATCAGGTATAACGAACCAATCTCTCAAGAAGAAGAGTCAGCCTTTTATCAATATCTAAAACGCCGGAAAGCGCTAGAACCTATAGCTTATATAGTAGGAAAGAAAGAGTTTTATGGTAGAGATTTTATAGTAAATAAACAGGTTCTGATTCCAAGGCCGGAAACTGAACTGATTATTGATAGGGTGGTTTTAGAGTATCAAGAAAACTTTGCTGGTAAAGAAGTTACAATATTAGATCTGGGGACAGGTAGCGGAGCAATAGCTGTTACGCTTGCAACTCTTATTCCCCAAGCTAAAATCGTTGCTACTGATATATCGGATGAAGCACTTGCCCTAGCTGCTGAAAACGCTAAATTGCATGGTTCTATTGCCCAAATCCAGTTTATCAAAAGTGATTGGTATTCAAATTTACCTGGTAAGAAGTTTGATTTTATTATTAGCAATCCACCCTACATTTCTCCAGATAATAAAATATATATGGCACAGGAAACTATCTTATATGAACCGGAACATGCGCTTTTTGCTGTGGAGAATGGTTTAATTAATTATAGAAAAATAATTTTCGGGTTAAATAATTTTTTAAAAAATGAAAATAAAGTTTTTTTAGAAATAGGTTTTAACCAAGCTGAAGACGTAATTAATATCCTAAAAGAGTATCCATTTACTGAAATCGTAATTTCCAAAGATTTGTCAGGGCATGACCGAGTAATTGAGTTCAAGTTTATCTAAATTTATATCAAAAATGTGTATATAGAAAGCAAATAATACTTAAATGCCAAAGAGTTCTTGATATTTAAGATGTGGTATGTAAAACTTGGTTTAGTGAATTAACATCACAATTTAACGATATATAACAAAGGGTTTATATGAAAAAGAATATTCTTACAGTCAGTGCGATTTCTGTTATTATTTCTTCTGTTTTTAATGCTGAGGCAAGTGGGCAAAGTACTGCCAATGCTAATGTAGAGAATCCAGGCGTAACTGCGCCCTCATCTCCTTCTACACCAAACGAGGTTAAAGAAATTGCAATTACTGATGCGTGGGCAAGAAAATCCATGTCGCCAAATAACAATTCAGCAGCCTATATGAAAATTAGTAATCCTACTGATAAAGATATTGTGATAATTGGTGCTTCAGCTTCAACGATTGCCAATAATGTGGAACTGCACAAGAGTTTTGTAGATGAAAAAGGGGTTAGTAGGATGACATCTATCGACAAAATAGTAGTACCAGCTAAAACTTCTATAGAACTTATGCCGGGAGCTACTCATATCATGCTTTTTGATTTAAAGAAGTCTTTAAACGTAGGAGATAAGTTCGAGATTGAAGTGAAAATTGAAGGTCAAGCTCCTTTATTTGTTACAACGGAAGTAAAATAGTTTTTGGGCTCTGTCCCACTAAGTGTGTAAATTTCTAGATGATCCTGTAGTAGAAAAATGGACAGTTTAGGATTAGGCAGCACGGGCAACACTTTCATGTAACAAAGGTATGTTATAGTTAATAGCAGAATGAACTTTTTCTGTTATAGTATGCTTCTATATAATAAGCAATAGAAGAACTTGCTTCATTTTAGAAGGCTCTGTCTTTTTAAGTGTGTAAATTTCTAGAATAGGCACTTAAATTCTACCCTCAAATTTTATCAAAAAATGGGCCATAGCTTCTTCCCAATTTTGGATGGGCATAGTCCATTTTGCCCTAATGTAATTTATTGTCCAGTAAAGGGTCTTAAAAACAGACTCATCACTTGGAAAAACCCGCTTATTCTTTGTTACTTTTCTCAGCTGATTATTCAGGGATTCTATGGCATTGGTAGTATAAATAATTCTATGAATTGCCTTAGGATATTGTGAAAATATCATTAAATTATCCCAATTATTGTACCAGGATTTGGCTATTTGGGGATAATTTTCACCCCATTTAGCTTCAAAACTTTCAAGTGCTTCTTCCTCAGTAGTAGCTTGGTATATGGGCTTTGAATCAGCTGCTAATTTTTTACGATCTTTATATGAGACAAATTTTAAGCTGTTTCTGATTTGGTGTACAATACAAAGTTAATGTTCACACTTTGGATATACCGCCGATATAGCTTCGCTCATACCTGTTAAATTATCCGTACAAGCAATGAGAATATCCATTAACCCTCTGTTTTTCATCTCAGTTAAATTATTTAACCAAAACTTAGCTCCTTCATTATCGCTGATCCATAACCCAAGAATATCCTTATGACCCGATAAATCTATATACACAGACTTATTGATAATACGCTTATCCTGCCTTACTTTAACCACTAAACAATCAAAAAATACTATAGGATATACAGTTTCTAAAGCTCTACTTTGCCAAGCTTTAACTTCATCTATTACATCGTCGGTTACTCTACTGATCAAGGATTCGCTAACTTCAGCTCCGTACAATTCCTCTAGTTGAATTTTGATATCCGATATACTCATGCCCTTGGTATACAAGGATATTATTTTTTCACCTAAGCTGTCTATTCTACTTTGTTTCTTTTTAACAATTACAGGCTCAAATTGTCCCTTGGAATATTCAGTTCTATTTGACCGTTATTCGTTATTAAATTCTTTTGATAACTACCATTGCGAGCGTTTTCTATATCAGACCTGTTATAGCGTTCATAAAATGACCTTGCATTTCCGCTTCTAGAACACGTTCTAATATGCGTTTACTTAGTTGTTTGATTAAACCTTCTTTTCCTAGCACAGTTGATAAATCAGCATCACTTTCTATAAGCATATCTATCGCTGCATTCAGTTTTTCGGTTTTTATATTTTTAGTTATTTTATTCTCCTTAAATTTTAATTATAACTTATGAGAATTTACACAATCAATTGGACAGAGCCAAAAATCGTCCAATTCCATAACCTAAACTTACTATTTAACTATCCCAAAAAATAATTTATTCTTTAATTAATTGTCTAGAGCAAAATTAGTGTTGGTCGGAAAATTTTTTATATAATTCTTCTGATAATTCATAGTTACCGAATACTTTTTGGATGTCATCACTCTCTTCTAGCGCATCTATTAATTTAAATAGCTTCGTCGCTTTTTCTTCATTCTCTATTAGTATGGTATTTTGAGCTACCCATTCAAGGCCAGACTCAATGGGGGTATCAAATATTTTTGTTAAATGTTCGAGGCATTCGGAAAATGCCTCGATATCAGTGTAAATAATATACTCTGACTCATCAGATACTAAATCTTTTGCTCCTGCTTCAATTACTGCTTCCATCATTTGATCCATATTAGCAACTGAAACTGGATAAACAATTTTGCCAACATGATCAAACATGAAACTTACACTACCAGATTCACCTAAATTGCCGCCATATTTAGTAAAACAGCTTCTTATATCTGATACTGTGCGGTTTCTATTATCCGTTAAGGTTTCAACAATAATTGCAATTCCTCCTGGTAAGAAACCTTCATATCTTATTTCTGTATAACCATCACCCAAGGTTGGATCAGATGCTTGAGCAAGAGCTCTATCAATTCTCTCTTTAGGTAAGTTCTGACTTCTAGCTGCAGAGATGCTATTTCTAAGGCGTGGGTTAATTGCCGGATCTATGCCCCCAATTTTAGCAGCCGTAATAATTTCTCTAACAAGTTTAGTAAAAACCTTTGCTCTTTTTTTGTCCTGAGCACCTTTTCTATGTTGAATATTTTTAAATTTGGAATGTCCTGCCATAATTAACAAATATTATTTTATAAATTTTTAATCAGGTTATTCTAAATAGAGAAAAGCAATAAGGCAATTAATATTATTTTCTCTCTTCGCATTTAGATTTTTGATCCATTTCTCTTTTAATGACTGCAGTTAATGGGAACAAAATGGGGTATGAATATGAGGAGGATGATTTTTTATATATTTTTTCATCTTGTTTATCAACATATCACGTTTTATTTTAGATAAATAATCCAAAAATATTTTTCCATCCAGATAATCTATTTCGTGTTGGATAACTGTTGATAAAAAATTATCAGCTTCTAACATTTGTTCATTACCATTATAATCCAGATATTTTACTTTAATCTGTTTCGGCCTAGTAATTTTAGCTGATATTCCAGGAAAACTTAAGGATGCTTCTTCAAAAACCTGAGTTTCTTTTGAGAATTCTATAATTTCAGGATTAACCATGGAATAAGTAAGAAGCTTATCCCTCTCCCACATATGGATCACTACTATGCGTTCTAGAAGTCCTACCATATTAGCGCCAAGGCCTCTTCCATTTTCAATGTGCAGCACTTCGAACATCTGGTCAATGAGTGCCCGTACACGATCATTAACTACTTCAACAGGTAATGCCTTTTTTCTGAAAATAGCATTGGGAGCGTAAACTAATTGCAGTTTTTGCATATATTAATAATCCTAACTTTCAGCCCCGTGGCAATGTTTGTATTTTTTTCCAGAACCGCACGGGCATAGCTCATTTCTTGAAATTTTACCCCAAGTTTCTGGATTAGATGGATCTCTATCTTCTGGATTTACATAGGATTTAAAAGGCATAACTTTTGTTTCGGCGTTAATTCCTGGATTATATTTTTCCAAAGCTGGATCAACTCTACTTTTATTCATTTCCTGTAATTCTTTATTAGCAAGTAACATAGACTGGCGGTTCAAATGTTCGGTATCAATATGTAAGAAACATAGCCTTTGAATATACAGCTCTCTTAGATGATCAAGCATTTGCTCAAATAAATTAAAAGCTTCCCTCTTATATTCATTCAAAGGGTCTTTCTGCCCATATGCCCTGAGAGAAATACCTTGCCTTAAATAATCGAGATTATGTAAATGTTCTTTCCATACTTGATCAAGGGTAGTAAGCAAAATGTATCGTGAAGCATCTCTCATTATTTCAGTTGTATATTCTTGCTCCTTCTGTTTAAATAAATTAATAACAAGTTCTGTTATAACCTTCGTAATTTCTGCTTCACTGCCTTCAACTTCATTAATTTTTTCGGGAAGAAGTTCTATTGCAAATGTTCTGTGAATCTCAGCACTTAAATCATTTATTGGCCAATCTTCCCTGTAAGATCCAGGGGTTATATATCTTTGAACAACATCTGCAACTAATTGCTCTGTCATATTAAGTCTAAACTCAGTTATATCATCGGAGGAAATAATTTCATTTCTTTGCTCATAAATAATTTTGCGCTGATCGTTCATTACGTCGTCAAAGCGTAGTAAATTTTTTCTTATTTCATAATTGTGTGATTCAACTTTTTGCTGAGCCTTTTCCAGCGAACGGCTGATCATGGGATGTCCAATGGCTTCACCGTCTTTTAACCCTAAGGTCCTAAGAACGCTAGAAATACGATCAGAAGCAAAAATTCTCATTAAATCATCTTCTAGTGATAAAAAGAATCTAGTAGTTCCTGGGTCTCCCTGCCTTCCAGCTCTACCTCTAAGCTGATTATCAATTCTTCTGCTTTCATGTCTTTCTGTCCCTATTACATAAAGTCCTCCAGCCGCAATCACCAGTTCTTTTTCTCGTGCTACCTCTTCTTTTACCTTGGTTGCCTCTAGTTCTTGCTGTTCCGGATTTAGGCTTTTCTCGGCTAACTCCTTAATTATCATCTCCGGATTACCGCCAAGCATAATATCAGTACCACGACCTGCCATATTAGTTGCAATAGTTACAGCTCCAAATCGCCCCGCTTGGGCGATTATGTAGGCTTCTTGTTCATGCATTTTTGCATTTAATACTTTATGTTTTATATTATTCTTAGTTAATTCTTTGGAAATTTCTTCTGATTTCTCGATGCTTATAGTACCAACTAGAACAGGTTGTTGCCTTTTGTAGCAATCTTTTATAAGATTCATTATGGCATTATATTTTTCCTTTTTAGTGCCATAAATTTCATCCTCCAGATCCTTCCTTGTAACTTTATTATGAGTCGGTACGGATATTACTTCCAAGTTATATATATCCTTAAGCTCTCCGGCCTCTGTCATGGCTGTTCCGGTCATTCCAGATAATTTGGGATACATTCTAAAATAATTCTGAAATGTAACAGAAGCTAAAGTCTGGTTTTCATTTTGAATCGGTACTTGTTCTTTGGCCTCTATTGCTTGATGTAGACCGTCTGAGTATCTTCTACCGTCCATTACTCGGCCGGTAAATTCATCTATTATCATGATTTTTCTGTCTTTGATAATATAGTCTACGTCACGAGAAAAAATGTAATGAGCACGTAAAGATTGATTAATGTAATGTACTAAACTTAAGTTATTAAAATCGTATAAGCTAGAGTGCTGATTAATAAGTTCTTTTTCTGCTAACATTAATTCAATTTTGTTGATACCTTCTTCTGTTAAATTAACAGTTTTCACTTTTTCATCTTTTTCATAATCAGAAGGAGTTAACAGTTTGATAAGCTTATCAATTTTACCATATAATTCAGAACGGTCATCAACTGGTCCCGAAATGATCAAGGGAGTTCTTGCTTCATCTATTAATATGGAGTCAACTTCATCTATGATCGCATAATTAAAGGGGCGTTGAACTTTTGATTTTTGAGTAAATTTCATATTATCGCGAAGATAATCAAAGCCAAGTTCGTTATTAGTAGCGTAGATGATATCACAATCATAAGCTGCTTTTCTTTCAGAATCGCTCATATCGCCTACAACTGCGCTAACAGTAAGGCCTAAAAATCTGAATATTTCTCCCATCCATTCGGCATCACGTTTTGCAAGGTAATCGTTTACCGTTACTATATGTACGCCCTTACCAGGGAGAGCATTTAAATAAGCCGGCAAAGTTGCAGCTAAAGTCTTACCTTCACCAGTGCGCATTTCAGCAATAGCTCCTTTATGAATTATTAGACCGCCCATTAGCTGAACGTCATAATGCCTTTGCCCGCTAACTCTTCGAGATGCTTCTCTAACTACCGCAAACGCTTCATAACATATGTCATCAAGTGTTTTTCCATCAGCAAGTTTTTGTTTAAATTCACTGGTTTTCGCTTTTAACTCCTCATCTGTTAAGTTTTTGATAGAATTTTCAAAAGCATTAATTTTGTGAATTTCTTTTTGAAGTCTTTTTATTATACGATCATTAGCCGTGCCAAAAATTTTGGTAAGTATGGAAAACATTTGCTTCTTAATCTATTTGGTTTGCGGATTGTTACTTTTATCTAAAATATTCAGTTTTATTAATTTATCAAACAAATTGTAAATAGCAATTGACTTTAATGCGTCAAGCTTTTAGAAACAAATATTAAGTTATTTAATTAAATTAAGCAGTATTTATTATGAAAAGATTAGCAATAATATTTCTATCAGCAACTTTGCTAAGTTCGCCGGCATTAGCAGAAGACAATAAAGTAATTGCCACTTACATCGACGGGGATGTAACAGAAGCTCAGGTAATGCAGCAGTTTAAGCCAGTACTTGAAATGCAACCGGAAAATAAAGGCAAGAGTTTTTCCCAGCTCGATAAAAATATTCAAGAACTTTTAGTTAAAGGCTATATTAATTCCAAATTACTTGAAAAAGAAGCTGATAAGCTAAAAATCCGTGATTCTCAGGAATTTAAGAATAAAATTAAAGGAATTGAAACGCAAATGATTCAACAAGAGGTACTAGAACGCTTAATTAAAGACAAAATTACCGATAAAATGGTTGATGACGAATATAAAGCTTTAGTAGCTAGTCTCAAAGGCCAAGAAGAGGTGAAAACAAGCCATATTTTAGTAGATACTGAGGAACAGGCGAAAGAAATAAAGAAAAAACTTAATAAGGGATCTAATTTTGCTGATCTAGTAAAAGAATTTTCCAAAGATGAAGGTTCAAAAGCTAATGGCGGGGAAATTGGTTATGTGCTTAAAGGTCAATTAGTACCTGAATATGAAGGAAAAGCTTTTACTCTGAAAAAAAATGAAGTTTCTGATCCTGTAAAAACTCAGTTCGGTTGGCATCTTATTAAGATGTTAGACAAAAGAGCTGTTCAAATACCTACTAAAGAACAGGCAGAACAATCGATTAGGAATAAATTGTCTAAGGAGATCGTTGAAAAATACTTCACTGACCTGGCAGAAAAGGCAAAAATTGAATTAAAACTCTAATTGTATTAATAAACTTTTGCTAAAATTAAGCCCATGTTTTAGGGCTTAATTTATCTGAGTCGGGCTTGTTGTTGGCTAAGAATGCAACTGAATCGGCTCTTTAAGACCAAGACTTTGATGTAATAATGCAACAGTATCTTAACAAGATTCAAAATATCTGTTTATTATTTTTAAATATACTTGATAGGTTTTATAAATTTAGTAAACTGCGAGAGGGAATTTACACTAAAGGTCTTGATAAAGCGTGTTTTTAACCAAGCATTTAGTGTTTTTGACAATTTAGTAACTATTAGGAGATTATTATGAAAAAAATTCTTTTAGCAGCAGCTACTGTTGCGACTCTTGCTTCTTCTTGTGCTTACGCAGCAGAAGATACATTCTACGTAAAAGGCCAAGTGGGTTGGGATAAATTAAATAAAGTTAAAGGTCTAAAATCAAAAAACAATGTATTTTTAGGTTTAGGTGTTGGTTATTACGTAATGGATAATGTACGTGCTGACCTAACATGGGATCACTACTTTGACCCAAAACATAAAGGTACTATAGACGGAGAGAAAGTAAAGCTTAAGTCAAAAGCTGATACTCTTATGGTAAATGGTTTTGTAGATTTATTTGATGTAAGCGTAGCCAAAGTATTCGCTGGTGCCGGTGTCGGTATGTCAATGATTAGTGGTAAGATTAGTGATGAGGATGACTCTTACAAAATAAAAAAGAAAAATAACTTTGCTTACGCTGTGCATTTAGGTGCTGCTACAGAATTTGCACCTGGCGTAAATGGCGAATTAACCTATAGCTTCAGAGATATGGGTAAATTCAAGAAAAACAAAGATAGTACCATTTCAGCTTCTTCACTTAAAGGTCACCACGTTGCAGCTGGTGTAAGATTTGATCTCTAATACTCTTTTTAGAGAAAAAACTTTATTTCTTATAAAGCTTAAGGCCTAGGGTAAAAAGCCCTAGGTCTTTTTTTATTTGAAAAAATAGAATTCAGGAAATATTCTTTGTACAAAGATCAACTTAACAATTGGGTTAACTTAATGATAAATTAGTTTTTATTGTTAATAAGTAGTCACTTGGCGGCTTTTCTTTTCTCTATAGTCCTTTTCTGTTCAGTTGAGTTTATTATAGTGGCTTTAATAATCAGTTTTTTTCCTTTTATTAAAAACTCATTAGGGTTTTTATAGAGAAATTTACTTCATGTAATTAAAATATCGTATATAGTTTAGCAAAAATTTTACAACAATTTATAAAGCCATGGCGAGTGATAAGCTTTTAAATATCCTCTTTTTGTGTATATTGCTAATATATATATGTTATATGTTTTTTACCAGACCACAGGTAGGTTATATAAAAAATATAATATTGTGGCTTGGCATTTTCTGTTTATTAATACTGGTTTATGCTTTTAGATTCGAACTTAGTTCAATAAAAGAAAGGGTAATTGCGGTACTCGTACCTTCTTATAGCTGGACAAATAATAGCGGTCAATTCGTGATTGCTAGATCAAGTAACGGGCATTTCTATTTAGATGCAGTAGGAAGCAAAAATCAAGTAATTCATTTTTTAGTAGATACCGGAGCAAGCGACGTAGCACTAACTAGACAAGATGCCATTAAGCTTGGATTCAAACTTGATGCGTTAAATTATACAAGAAAGTATAATACAGCAAATGGCGTTAGTTATGCTGCACCTGTGGTAATAAAAGAACTTATCATTCATAAAAAAACTTTCTATAACGTTGAAGCCCATGTGGCCTCAGAAGGTCTAGACATCTCACTACTTGGTATGTCATTAATTGAAGATTTTGCTAATTTTAAAATTACTAAAGATATGTTAATTTTAGAATATTGACCTTTTAAAGTTCTGCTACTTCTGTCCCAAAATTTCTTATGGAACGAATTACCACCTTATTTTAGGCATAATTATCGTTCTAAATATACAAATTAGCTTACAGGCAGACACCTTCATTCCTTACTAAGTCCTGCTATATACCTTTCGTAATTTATGGCATGTACTAATTACTTAAAAATGAAGGATGGTGCGCCCTAGTGGACCGTTTTCGACAAATTTATAATTTTCGTAATTTAATTATTGGACTACAATATAGATGAGTAACGAAAAACAAATGGTTTAGTAACTTCTGGATTAAGAAAGTTAGTGTTGTAAGAATAAATTGTACAGGAAATAAAATTTGATTTGTATGAACTTAAATTATTAGGTAATGCCTCCATTTTGCAGGATTGGTAGAAATATGCTAGAATGCTTAAAGACTAATAGCAAAAGAGGTTTTAAGTGTTATGGCAAAAATAGATGTTAAGTGCAGATATTGTGACAAAACAGAAGAAGTAGTAAAGGTAGGGTGTTTCATTTCAAAACCACAACGATACCAGTGTAATCAATGCAATCGATATTTTCAGCTGGACTATATCAATAATGCATCTAAGCCTGGAGTAAAGGAGCAGATAGTAGAAATGGCAATTAACGGTTCTGGCGTTAAGGATACAGTCAGAGTATTAAAAGCAGGTATCAATACGGTTATCCGTATTTTAAAAAAGTCTAGTATTAGAAACGGTAAATCATTCTATCAACACAACTGAAGTAATTATTGCTCCTGAAATAGATGAACTATGGTCTTATGTACAGAACAAAGCTAAACAAAGGTGGTTTTGGTATGCTCTGGATAAGATTTCGTTAAAAGTAGTTACTTATACTTTTGGCACAAGGTGTGACAGCACATTAGAATCATTACTTCAGAAACTGGAAAATTCCAAGGTTACTTTTTACTTTACTGATGGGTGGGGGAGCTATGCAAGGTTATTAGACTCCAAAAAGTACATTATTAGTAAAAGATATACTCAGCGGATAGAACGGAGCAATTTAAACCTTAGGACGAGATGCAAAAGGCTTGCCGGTTCTTTCCAAGTAAGTGTGTAAATTTCTAGGATAGGTTATATTAAGGGTAATATAACTTAATAGGAATAAAATAAGAGTAAGAGCGATCAAGAAAAAATAAAGCAAGCGGTAGACTTGTTAATAGATAAAGACACAGATTTAACAAGTTTTTTTGCTAAAGACGGGATGTTAAAAGAGTTGACAAAAAATCTATTTGAAAGGGCTTTAAAGGGAGAAATGGACGAGCATCTTGGCTATAGCAAGGATGGTAGAGGAGAAACTGAGAACAGCAGAAATGGAGTTGGCAAAAAGAGCATAATTACTGAAGGCGGAGTATTAGACCTAGAAGTACCCCGTGATAGAAATGCTGAATTTTCTCCGCTGCTAGTACCGAAGCGCCAGACTAGGATCGATGGGTTAGATCAGAAGATATTATCACTGTATGCAAAAGGAATGAGTGTCTCTGACATTAAGCTGCAAATACAGGAATTGTATGGAGCTGAAATAAGTGAGAGCTTAATTAGCCGAGTTACGGATAATATAATGGATGAGGTCAGAAGCTGGCAACATAGGCCTTTAGAAGCGATTTATGCTATTGTATATTTTGACGCCTTAGTAGTTAAAGTAAGACAAGATAAGAGGATTATTAACAAGGCGGTATATGTAGCTTTGGGCATAGATTTAACTGGTAGGAAAGATATTTTAGGGTTATGGATCAGTGAGAACGAAGGAGCTAAATTTTGGCTAAATAATTTTACTGAAATGAAAAACAGAGGATTGAAAGATATTCTGATAGCCTGTAGTGATAATTTGACCGGTATGAGCGAAGCTATAGCTGCCGTATATCCGGAAACTGAACATCAGTTGTGTATCGTCCATCAAATTAGGAGCAGCTTAGCATACGTAAGCTACAAAGATAGGAAGAAAGTTGATGCTGATTTAAAGTTAGTATATGGCTCGGTTACTGAAGATGAAGCCCTGGGCGCCTTATCTGATTTTGATCTGAAATGGGGAAAACAGTATCCCCACATAGCAAAATCCTGGGAAAATAATTGGGGAAATCTGGTAGTTTTTTTACAATATCCGGAGGTTATTAGAAGGATAATTTATACAACCAATGCGATAGAGGGTCTAAATAGCCAATTACGCAAAGTAACAAATAATAAGCGGGTTTTTCCTAGCGATGATTCTGTTTTTAAGACTTTATACTTGACAATAGATTACATTACGCGAGCATCCGTAATAGGAATCAATAAAAAAATTAGGTATCAGTATAAAGTACAATTTTGGTCGCTTAATCTATTTAAGCAAGTTTCTTAAAATTTTTGATTCTATCTTCAATCTCATGGCGAAAATGCCTAACTAATCCTTGGATAGGCCACGCAGCTGCATCGCCGAGAGCGCAAATTGTATGTCCCTCAATTTGTTTGCTTATATCCAGCAATTCATCAATTTCTTCAATTTTAGCTTCCCCTCTACAAAGGCGCATCATCATTCGCCACATCCAACCAGTACCCTCTCGGCACGGTGTGCATTGACCACATGATTCATGCATATAAAATTTACTTAAACGGGCAATAGCATAAATTATGTCAGTTGATTTATCCATTACTATAACTCCGCCTGTACCAAGTCCTGAACCAGCAGCACGAAGAGCATCAAAATCCATAGTAACAGTTTCACACATTTCTTTTGTAATCATCGGTACGGATGACCCACCAGGAATTACAGCTTTTAAATTATCCCAGCCGCCACGAATACCTCCAGCATGTTTTTCAATTAATTCTTTTAAAGGAATCCCCATAGCTTCTTCTATATTCTTAGGCGCATTAACATGTCCCGAGATGCAAAATAATTTTGTTCCGGTATTATTTGGCTTACCGATAGCAGCAAACCATGATGCCCCACGCCTTAAAATCGTTGGTACTACAGCAATGGATTCCACATTATTAATTGTAGTAGGACATCCATATAAGCCAGCACCTGCAGGAAAAGGAGGCTTAAGCCTAGGCTGTCCCTTTTTTCCCTCTAGGCTTTCAAGCAGAGCTGTTTCTTCTCCGCAAATATAAGCTCCCGCCCCTCTATGAAGATAGATATCTAGGTCATAACCAGAACCACAAGCATTTTTACCAATTAATTTTTCTTGGTAAGCTTCATCGATTGCTCGTTGGACCGCCAATGCTTCATTATAAAACTCACCTCTTATATATATATAACAACTATGAGCACCTATTGCGACAGAAGCAAGCAAGCACCCTTCTATAAGTTTATGCGGTTCATATCTAAGGATGTCCCGATCTTTGCAAGTTCCCGGCTCAGATTCATCAGCATTAACTACTAGGTAAGAGGGGTTGAGATGATTCTTTGGCATAAATGACCATTTCATGCCGGTAGAAAATCCTGCTCCTCCTCTCCCCCGTAAACCGGAAGATTTAATTTCCTCAATGATCCAATCACGTCCCTTAGCAATTAATGACTTTGTATTATCCCAATCACCGTGCATTTTTGCTGATGCCAGTTCAGGAGAATATTGCCCGTATAGGTTAGTAAAGATTTTATCTTGCTGTTGTAACATCATCACCTTCTAAAAAATATTGTGGAATCTTAACCTCAACAATTTTCTCTAAAGATGGAGAGCTGTTAAAAATTAAATACCATTCTCCATTTTTGATATAATACTGTATATCTCTTTTACCAATTTTATCCAGAAAAATTTCCCAATTATCATCAGATTTTAAGTGACCATCAGAAAGTTTTATTATTTCCTTGAAAACACCACTACTCATTGAATTGAAAATGTCATCAATTTGTATTAGGTCAGAGTTGTTTATATCAAAGTTTAAGCTATCTATACGATAGATTTTTCCATCTTTTTGTGTAACCCATCTAACGCTAAAGTAGTCTTCTGACCCAGATGGTGGTAAATCAAGACTTACAGAAAAATTGCTTCTCTCGCCTTGATTACAGATTGCATATGAATGGACAAAATCGGTTATTTCATGATTGATTTCATCTATTATTTCCTGATTTTCATTATAAAGTACAGGATAAGTTATTTTTCCGCTACATTTTCCAGATCCGACAGATTTAGTAAATTCCTGAGTTTTTTCACTAACAGAAAATGAACCGGCTATGTAATCAGAGTAAGCTGAAGAAGAAATTAAAATTAGCATGGTTATAGCAAGTACGCCTCTTTGCATGGAGGAAAGATCTAAAAAAACATAGCTCTTTACCAAACTCCTAGACATGATATGACTTTTTCTGGATAACAAGACTTTGCCTGACATATCAGATAAAATGGATAATAGTAGGCCAAATATTTTAACCATAATATCTTACTTTTTTTCCATTACTCAGCTTTTTTGCCCATTTTGACGAGCAGATAATTTGTCAATAATATCGTTCATTTTATCAGGGGTTAAATCTTCATAGTAATCATCATTTATTTGGACTAAAGGGGCATTTACACACGCTCCAAGACATTCAACCTCGGAGATAGTAAATTGACCATCTACCGAAGTATTACCACATTTAATTCCTATACGCTCCTCACAGGTTTTTAGGATATCGTTAGCTCCTTTAAGCCAGCAAGGAGTAGTGCCACATACTTGAATATGATATTTACCAATCGGTTTTAAATAAAACATGCTATAAAACGAAGCAACTTCGTAGACCCTCATATATGGTTCTGCAATATAATCCGCTACATATTCAATGGTTTCTACCGATAACCACCCCCCATTTTGTCTTTGAGCTAAATCCAGAAGAGGAAGAACAGCACTTTTTTGCCTACCCACCGGATACTTCGCTAATATTTCCTTGGCCTTCTTAATATTTTCCTTGTTAAAACTAAACATGTTTATTTACACATCATTATATCATTTTATAGGTATTTAAGTTTTAGCTTCTGTTATCTATCAATTTCTCCAAAAACTATATCAAGGCTCGAAATGATAGTTACCACGTCAGCCATTAAATGGCCGCGTGCCATAAAATCAAGCCCTTGTAAGTGAGCAAATCCTGGAGCTTTGATACGGCATCTATAAGGCTTATTAGTTCCATCTGCGTATAAATAAACACCAAACTCTCCTTTTGGAGCTTCGACAAAACCATAAGCTTCTCCTGCGGGGACATTATATCCTTCGGTATATAACTTGAAATGGTGAATCATAGCTTCCATGGATTCCTTCATCTGCGTTCGTGATGGCGGAGTTATTTTAGCATCTAATGATTTAACAGGTCCTGTCGGGATTTTTTCTATACATTGTTTGATAATTTTAAGCGACTGGTACATTTCTTCTATTCTAATTAGATACCTATCGTAACAGTCGCCGGAAACTCCTATAGGAATATCAAATTCCATTTCATCATATACTTCATAAGGATTAGACTTGCGAAGATCCCATTCAATTCCAGACCCCCTTAACATCGGACCTGAAAAACCCCAGTCCATAGCCTGTTTCTGGCTAACAACTCCGATCTCCACAAGTCTTTGTTTCCATATCCTGTTGTTAGTTAACAATGTTTCAACATCAGCTAAACATTGTGGAAACTTTTGAACAAAAACTCCTATGTCATCAAGCAATCCATCAGGAAGGTCAGATGCCACTCCCCCTGGCCTAAAATAATTAGAGTGCATGCGAGAACCAGAAACCCTTTCATAAAACTCCATAATTTTTTCACGTTCTTCAAATAACCAGAGAAGAGGTGTAGTAGCTCCTAGATCTACGGCTTGAGTACCTATGTTTAGGGTATGGTTTAAAATTCTTGTAAGTTCAGAAAAAAGAACCCTTATGAATTTAGCACGCCTTGGTACTTCTATCTTTAAGAGTTTTTCCACGGCGAGTGCATAGGCATGTTCCTGGCACATAGGAGAGACATAATCAAGGCGATCAAAATAAGGAACTGCTTGCGCATATGTTTTATGTTCAATTAATTTTTCTGTTCCTCTGTGGAGAAGCCCTATATGAGGGTCAGCTTTATTTATAACCTCCCCATCCATTTGCAAGATAAGACGCAAAACTCCGTGTGCAGCGGGGTGCTGAGGGCCAAAATTAATGGTAGTCAGCTCATTATCATCTTTATGTAAATATTCTTCTTCGCTTATTGCCATATAGTTATATATTTATTCCTGTTTTGTTGCCTTTTCGTCACCAGGCAAAATATTTTCCCTAGATCCATGCCAAGGCGAGGTAAAATCAAAATTCCGAAATTCTTGCTCCAGTAACACCGGCTCATATATAACTTTTTCTAGTGTTTCATCATACCTAACTTGCACATGACCGGTAAGAGGAAAATCTTTACGTAGAGGATGTCCCTTGAACCCATAATCAGTTAGAATACGCCTTAAATCCGGAGCATCTTTAAATTCGATTCCAAACATGTCAAATATTTCTCGTTCATACCAACAGGCGGCACTATAAATTGAGGTTATTGAGTGTACAGGATCATCTTCTGCTACGTCAATTTTTAACAGGACTCTTTTATTGAGTTTTAAGCTTAATAAGCTATATACAACTTCAAAACGCTTATCACGTTCAGGAAAATCAGCCGCAAAAAGATCAGTTAGAACTGTAAACCTTAGTTCTTTATGGTGTTTCAAGAACTCAAGCACATTGATGAGGTTTTCTGGTAATATTTTATAACCAATAAAATTACCTATTGAAAGCTTGGAAAATTCTAATTTTTCTGTTTTTAAAAAATTATCAATAATCTCTATAGGCTGCATTATTAACCTTTAAATCTACTGGTTCTTTTAATTTTCCTCTGCAATTGCATTAATCCGTAAATTAACGCTTCAGCAGTGGGAGGACAACCCGGGACGTAAACGTCAACTGGCACAATCCGATCACAACCTCTTACTACTGAATAAGAATAATGATAATAACCACCGCCATTGGCACAACTTCCCATAGATATAACATATTTAGGATCAGCCATCTGATCATAGACTCGGCGCATTGGAGCAGCCATTTTATTAGTAAGTGTGCCTGCAACTATCATAAGATCAGCCTGCCTTGGACTAGGACGAAACAGAAAACCGAATCTGTCCATGTCATAGCGGGAAGCTGCTGCCTGCATCATTTCAACAGCACAGCACGCTAAGCCAAAAGTCATAGGCCACAACGAATTTGCTCTAGCCCAGCTAACTAGATCATCGACCTTAGCTAGAACGAAACCACGGTCTGATAGTTCTTCTTTAAAAAAATGATCCTGGGAGGGCATCATATTTTCCATCGCTATATCCCTCAAATTATGCTCTGCTAATTATTCCCATTCTAAGGCGCCTTTTTTCCATTCATAAATAAATCCAATAGTTAGCACTACCAAAAAAACTATCATTGACCAAAAACCAAACATACCTATTGCCTTTAAATTAATAGCCCAGGGGATTAGAAAGGCCACTTCTAAATCAAAAATAATGAATAAAATTGCTACCAGATAAAAACGAACGTCGAATTTACCCCGGGCATCTCCAAAAGCGTCAAAACCACATTCATAACTTTTAAGTTTATCTTTTTGAGGAGTTTCTTTAGCAAAAATTTTAGGTAAGATAATTACAACTAAAGAAATGAAAGCAGCTATACTAAAAAAAACTGCAATAGGTAAATACTCAACAAGAATTTTTGGGTTAGGATGCATTAATTTTATTCTCTAATACATTATTGACTCCTTATCCCTTAATTGCTACACTAAAGACGAAATATTGGCAACAGAAATTAACCACATAGCTAAAAACTCTATATCTCTTTTATATTATTTAAGCCGCAGGACTTAATCGATATATTATAAATGATTCGATATATAAATAAAATGTTTTAGCAAAATAAGCTCGAAAAAAACCACATCGCAAAAATTCTCCTTGACATCATATGTTATAAACTGTTATTTATTATGCACAAAATATCTAATTTAATGAAAGAACTGGTGTGAAAACTTATTCAGCAAAACCATCTGATATCGATAAAAAATGGTGGATAATTGATGCAAAAGATCTAATACTTGGCCGTCTTGCAAGTCAAACAGCTATACTGCTTCGTGGTAAGCATAAGTCTACATTTACCCCTCACATGGATTGTGGTGATAATGTAATTATTATTAATGCAAAACACGTACATTTAACCGGTAACAAAGCTGATCCAAAAAATGGTAAGATGTATTATCGCCATACTGGATTTCCAGGTGGCATCAAGGAAACAACCGCTGGAAAAATTCTTTTAGGAAAGTATCCTGAGCGGGTTGTAAAAATGGCCATTAAAAGAATGATAAGCAGAAACAGTTTAGGCGCTAAGCAACTTGGTAACTTGTATGTTTATGCAGAAGGTGTACATCCGCATGACGGGCAGCAACCTAAATTACTCGACCTCGCAAGTAAAAATCCGAAAAACAAGAATAACAAGTAATAGCCATGGAAGTATCAATACTCGAAAAATTAGATGTAAACGCAAAAGTTGCTGATACCGCAGTTGTAACAAAATCTACATTTCATAAAGCCAAGAAGCTACTTCCCGGGGGCGGTGCATACGGTACTGGAAGAAGAAAAAATTCTGTAGCCAGAGTTTGGGTAAAACCTGGAAAAGGTGTGGTAATTGTTAACAAAAGGGATATGTCTGATTATTTTCCTCGTGAGTCATATAGAAAGTTAATATTACAGCCCTTCGTTGATACTAACACTTCTGGGCAGTATGATGTAGTTTGCACAATAAAAGGAGGCGGAACAACAGGCCAAGCTGGTGCTATTATCCATGGCATCGCTAGAGCCTTAGACTGTATTTCTGATGATTTCCACACAGCGTTGCGTAAAAATGGTTTTTTAACAAGAGATTCAAGAGTTGTAGAACGTAAAAAATACGGTAAACGTAAAGCACGTAAAAGTACTCAATTCTCTAAACGTTAAAATTACATTTTGGCATTATTTTTCTAAATTGAGCATTTTATTAAAGCTTCAATACTTGGCTGATACCAATTGTGCTTTAATATCACACTCTTAAGTACGGTGGTAATTATTGAGTAATGTTCAATTAAGAGGTTTGCTAGATACATGGTACAATATCATATATGGTCCTTGTGTTAAGCAGTTTCTAGTAAATACTTGTAACGTTTTGATTTTATTACCAAAATGGCGGGGTAGCTCAGCTGGTTAGAGCAGCGGAATCATAATCCGCGTGTCGGGGGTTCAAGTCCCTCCCTCGCTACCATATTTACATAAAACTAATCTAAATTACTCCTCTAAAAAAACCAGTTCATATTAAAAAACATACAAAAATATTAAAATGCAAGTTGTTTATATTTTAAAATCTACTCCATTTTATGTTTATTTATTGTTTATTTATCTAATGTTCATAGGAATTAAAGCTACAAAACCAAGAGTTGTGTTGTATCCAGTTAAGCTATTTATCATGCCATTAGTATTTTTGGCCTTTTTTATAAAACAGTTAAATAGAATTGAAGATTTTTTATTAGTTTTTGTATTAATAATTATTTCCATTTCTATCAATTTGAAACTGCTCCAACCTCCTCCAGTCCATACTGATAATAACACTTTAATTATACCAGGTTCGCAGAAGCCTTTATTAGTAATAATTGCCATATTCTCGATAAAGTACTTGTTTGGATATATGAGAACTGTCGAGCCTCAATTGGCTCAGCAGTATGAAATAATAGAACTTATAACATTAAGCTTAATGATAGGCATGACATTATCTAAAGCCCTTTTTTATTATAGATATGCAGTTCTAAAAGAGCTACAAGGGGTTAGAAAAAGAAAGCAATCAACTTAAAAGAATAAATTTCCATCTTAGTCCTCCCCTTTCTCAAAAAAGTTAATATCATGAACTACAAGTACAGTATAAGAAAGTATTTAATTTTAATTTTATTATTAAGCCTATCAATCCAAAGTGCTTACGCTAACCAATTTACTGTCATTGTTTTGATAAGAGATATTATTCCTATTCTAGAGAAAGCAGATAAAAATACTCTAGTTGTTTTTGACGTAGATAATGTAATATCAGCTCCAGCGGACTTAATAGGGAGGCCCAAAGCACGTAAAATAAGGCAAGAAATTTTTAAGGAATACGAGAATAAATATGGTATCGAAAGAGTTAAAAAAATTCATGCTCTTTATATGTTAAAAGCAAAAGGAGAATTAGTTGAACCAGACATAAAAACAATAATCTCTAGCCTACAACAGAAAGGTATCCCAACAATAGCATTAACTGCTAAAGGTACTGAGAAATTCGGCAGTATCGTAGATCCGATGAAGTGGAGGTTATCTCAGTTAGAAAAAAAAGGCATTACATTCATATATCCTCCCCATAACAAAAGGATATTATGGCAAAAAGAAGCTGGGTTTGAAAAGGGTATAGTTTACAATCCAAAGGGGAAGCGTTAGACTATTTTTTAAAAAATGTCGTTAAGTGGAAACCTAAGAAAATAATTTTTGTCGACGATAATGCCGACTATTTAGAAAGCGTAAGTTATATGTGTGAAGAAAACTCGATAGAGTTTATAGGTTTTCAATATCTAGCAGAGGTCTTTAATCAAGATAAAAAAGTTAATTCAGAAATTGCTAGGGTACAAATTAGAATACTCGACGAAAAACAAATTTGGCTTCAAGATAATGAAGTAGCCAATTATCTCACAAATAACAGCCAACAATAAAAACCTAAAGTTATTAATTGTAATCATTAATCAATTTGTAGTATTATCAATAGTGTATTGTGAACCAATAAGGAATAAGGGAGATTAAGCTACACTATATCCTTAAACAATAAGGAAAATATAAAAGTGATCTCAAATTTTAGTTGAATAATCTAACACGTTTATCTATTTTTGATCTAACTTAGGAATAAATACATCAACCTGTTAATATGAATAATAAACCGTGTAAGAATATCGTTAACTACTGGAATGCAGTAGAAAGATTTACTCCTCATCATTTAGACACAAAAAATGAATTAGGCTATGTAGAAGAGATTCAACGAGGAATTTCAGGACAGGAAAGTATTCTGTGGAAAAGCCGAGAAGATTCTAGTCATAAGCAAACTCCAGATAAAACCTGGGTGTATAATGTGTTTTTAGGTGTTGTAAACTCCTCTGATATTACAAAGCTATTAAAAACCATGTTGGCAAATAATAAAGAGGATTATAATTTACAGAGTAATAATAATGTCAGTTACCTATGTACATTTCAATTAAACAATTATGGAGAAATACTAAAAGATACGTTTGCAATCCCTGAATATTTCATCTCTATAGCTTGCCTTAATAAGAAACATAGCTACCCAAAAACTTGGCTTGATTTGGCATCTAAAATACAGCAGCAAGTTGAAGATACTTATAAAAATTGGGTGGATGTATTAAGCAACAGACCTAATTGTACTGTAAAGTTTGAAGACTTAAAAGCATTATTAACTGACATAATTAAAGTCTCAGAGGTTTCTGATTTCCATAATCTTATTAGAAATAACGCTATTATTTATTCTAGCTGTATTCCAGTCCCTAATAGATTTAAAGATGATAAAGAAAAAGGTGACGAAAAATTTAGGGATATAAAATATTACGAAGTAATATTAGAGACAATCACCGCTCCGGATTTAAATATTCTCAATAGCTTCTATTTAGATGATATTAAAATGGTTAATAACGTTTTAAATGACGGTAAAGAAACTATTGGCAGCGCATTAAAAGATTATTTAGGGCTAACTCCTAAAGGTAAAAAACATGATCTTCGGAAAGACAGATTCCAGTTAGAACAATTATCCAACCTTGAGTTTTTACCGAGTTCTAGGTGGCCTGTTGATAATAAACTAGCTTTGTCAATTGCGCAACAAGTAGCTGTTAACCTTGCTCTTAGTGAGACTAGAGGTCTTTTTTCGGTCAATGGACCGCCAGGTACTGGTAAAACAACTTTGTTGCGAGATATAATCAGCGAAATAATTACCACTAGAGCAAAAATTCTCGCTGATTTTGCAAATCCTAAAGAGGCATTTAATAATCCAGAAAGTATATTAATTGATGGATATAACTATAAAGTTTGGAATGTAGATGCTAGGTTACTTGGGCACGAAATAGTTATAGCTAGTAGTAATAATACTGCAGTTGAAAATATTTCCAAAGAAATACCTAGACTAGCTGAGGTTGATAAAAATTATGGCTTAGAATATTTTTCTGAAATTGCTACTTATGTTAATAATGAAGAATGTTGGGGAATTGGATCGGCTGTTCTTGGTAATAAATCAAACCGTTCTGCTTTTTTTGACAAATTTTGGAGTAAGCAGCCTAGTAAAAATGGAAATAATGAGTTCGATAATAATTACGGGTTAGATTATCTATTGAAAACGAAAAAGCCCAAATCTGATTGGAACGAGAATAGAAAGCAGTTTTTATCCACTTTAGCAGAGTTTACGGAATTAAAACTAGAACTTATAGAGTTTAAAAATAAGCTTAAGGAATATGAGTCTTTTGATGAGGAAGAGGACAAAATTTTTAACGAAATTAATAAGGCTAATGACGAACTAAAAATTTCTCAGGAAAAACTCGAAAGCTACGAAAATGAACGCGCCCAAATTGATACAATTACTCAACAGAAAAAATTTCAACTTGAGGAAATTAAAAAATTGGAACCTAAATGGTATTTAATGCTCTTTGAGTTTTTTAAAAAAGTATCTTCCCATCAAAAATGGTCAGATAAATGTTTAAGTATTATTGAGGAAATATCCAAATTATTTGAAAAAAATCAAGAATTAAAGCTGGTTATATCGGATTTACGGAAGGTAATATCTAAGCTAGAAAGCAAAGCTTCTGATCTTATAAAAAAAAGGGAGGAATTGATTGCGTCAACAGAAAAAAATTATCAGTATATAAATTTAATACAGAATAAGTATTCATGGTCTTCTACGATACCAAATAAAAATTTTTGGCAATTATCAGATCAGGAGATACAGTTATCCTCACCATGGATTCATACCGAATTACAGGACGTCCGAGCTAGGCTTTTTGTTGACGCCATGAAACTACATTATTCTTTTATTGTTAATTCATCGGATTGTATAAGTAATAATTTTAAAGCCATAAAGCAGGTTCTTACTTCAGGTAAATGGCCCTCAGATTCACAATATTTGTTAAAACATATATGGGCGGTATTTTTTCTCGTTGTGCCTTCAATCTCAACTACATTTGCTTCATTTAGCAAATTGTTTAAAGGTCTTAATGAAGCTGAATCTTTAGGTTGGTTACTAGTTGACGAAGCTGGACAATCTTGTCCCCAGGAAGCTTTAGGAGCAATTTATCGTGCAAAAAAGGCGATAATAGTTGGTGATCCACTCCAAGTACAACCAGTTACTACAATGCCATCAGCAATGAATGACACCTTATTAGAATATTACCAAGTGGATAAAACTTGGAGTGTTTTGGAAGAATCCGTTCAAACACTATCCGACAGAGTAAATGTATATGGAACAGAGATTATTAAAGATGCTAACAGCCAGTGGGTTGGATGTCCACTTCGTGTTCATAGGAGATGTATCGAACCAATGTTTAGCATTGCAAATAAGATCGCTTATGATAATTTAATGATCCAAGCAACTACACAAAAAAGCTAAATCTGTGACCAAATATACTCTAGAAGCCAATGGTTCGACGTGCAAAGTAACGAATGGAATGGTCATTGGTGCGAACAAGAAGGCAAGGAAGCTTTTAAAATTATTCAACGTATCATAGAGCAAACTCATTCTTTACCAGATTTGTATATCATCTCACCTTTTAAGGTTGTAGCTGATAAGATGAAGAAGCTATTAAAAGATAAATCCAAATATTTGGAAAGTAGATTAAAACCTGTAGAAAAGTCAATGCTGAGCAACTGGATATATAAATCAGTAGGGACAATTCATGCCTTTCAAGGCAAACAATCGGAAGGAGTTATATTGCTTTTAGGTGGCGATCCTTCCAAACCAGGAGCAATAAACTGGGCATCCAATATCCCTAATATACTAAATGTTGCACTTACTCGAGCTAAATATAAATTTTTTGTTATTGGTAACTATAAGCTTTGGTCTTCAAAACCTCATTTTCAAGATTTAGCAGCTGTTATTCCTTTAACAAAAATATCTAATGAGGTAAGCCACATAGCAGAAAAAGAGGAAGCATAAAATAAAGTTTTATTCACCTATTTTGTTTTCCTATAGAAGAAATTTGCGATTGCTAATAATATCATTAGCCGCCTGCAGTTCTTCTTGCGTATTTATTCCTATCACTAAATGGTGATTTTTAGAGGTATAATAACTTACTTTTTCACCCGCATTGCTACAGATTTCTATTATTTCAGTTAAGTATAATTCGCTATTATTAACATTCCGAGACCGATTAATACAAGCAGGTAAATATTTTTGTAAAATACCTGGAGCAAAAGCCATTATTCCAGAATTACATAATTTTATTTTCTTTTCCAAGTCAGTAGCTACTTTAAATTCAACTATCTTTTTAAAATTCCCTCCGGCATCTTGGATTATTCTGCCATATGCATTTGGTTCTTCGTGTTTAAATGCTAATGTTACTACCGCAGACCTAGAGGTCTCAAGATGATTGAATAATTCTGTAATTATTTCCGGGGTAATAAGCGGGTTATCTCCATAGATAACCGCATTTTGTATATTATTATTAATTAAAGCACTAGCAACCCAGACTGCGTGAGCAGTACCAAGTTGTTCATTCTGCAGAGCAAACTTACACTGATTTGCAAAAGCAGATAAATATTCAGCTATGTGATCTGAATATACCAATATAATATCTTTAGTAACAGCATAGGCATTATCTACTACCATTTGAAGCATTGTCTTATCGCCTATTTTGTGCATTACTTTGGGTAGATTTGATTTCATCCTACTACCTTTTCCGGCAGCTAAAATAACAATTTGCCTTTGCATAAATTTATTTTAATTATATAGTAACTTTAAAAGTTAGTAATATTGGGGAATATAAATCCAAGATCCCCTAAAATTCAAGAGAATAATAACAGATTCCAGAACAAAACCTAGCTTTTTATTTTGCTTAATAACAAAATTGTAGACGAAGTATTTTAGTATTTTAATTTTAGCCACTAGCTATTACGTATGAAACATTACGTAATAAAATTTTATTTGCCATTTATATATTGCAGCACCTAGAATTCAGACATTAAATATTTTTTACATTAGTTAACAAATGATGAACCAATTGACTATTGAAAACCCTATAAGCTGTTTCGGTATAGGGGTACATTCTGGCAATAAGACTCAAGTAACATTAAGACCTGCTAGCAAAAATGTCGGTATTGTTTTCATTAGAACTGATGTTTCTTCTGTATATAATAAAATTTTAGCAAATTACTCTAGCGTGTTCGATACTTCTTTATCTACTTCTATAAAAAATAACGCTAATATCTCTGTTTCAACGATTGAGCATTTAATGGCAGCAATTTGGGGATGTGGTATTGATAACCTAATTGTCGAAATTGATGGTTCCGAAGTACCAATAATGGATGGAAGCAGCAAACCATTTGTGTTCATGCTTGAATGTGCTGGGTTCAGGATTTTAAATGCGCATAAAAAATATTTAAAATTACTTAAAGAAATTAGAATTGAAGATTCTGGAACTGAAATTTGTGCCTCCCCTTCAGAGAGTATGGTAATTGACTTAACAATTGATTTCGCAAGTAAGGTAATTGGAAAACAGAAACATACTTTTTGCAGGGACAATAATTTTAAAGAGGAAATAGCTGATTCACGAACGTTTGGTTTCCTTCAAGATCTTAATTACCTGCAAAGTAAAGGACTAGCTAAAGGAGCTTCACTTGATAATGCTATTGGAATTGATAAAGATACAATTCTTAATCATGAAGGACTTCGTCATGACAACGAATTTGCTCGCCATAAAATGCTTGACTTAATGGGTGATTTATACACCACAGGTGCACATTTTATCGGCACGATCAATGGTTATAAAACTAGCCATAATTTGAATAATCAATTTTTAAGGAAGTTATTTAGCGATCCTTATGCATACTCTTTTATAAACGCAATTTCCTGAGATATCCTTGACAATTGATATATTTGGTCCTATAAAGTAACTGGTTCATATAATTGACCTTATACGCACCCGTAGCTCAATTGGATAGAGCACTTGACTACGGATCAAGAGGTTAGGGGTTCGACTCCTCTCGGGTGCGCCATTCTTCATTTTTAGGTAATTTTACAAACATATCAAACGCTGGATGCGAATAATATATATAGCTTACGGTGGTTCAATTTTACTGTCGATAAGGTTCTTTCCAAGTAAGTGTGTAAATTTCTAGGATAGGTTATATTAAGGGTAATATAACTTAATAGGAATAAAATAAGAGTAAGAGCGATCAAGAAAAAATAAAGCAAGCGGTAGATTTGTTAATAGATAAAGATACAGATTTAACAAGTTTTTTTGCTAAAGACGGGATATTAAAAGCGCTTACAAAAAATCTATTTGAAAGAGCTTTAAAGGGAGAAATGGACGAGCATCTTGGTTATAGCAAATATGGCGGAGCAGGAATGGAGTTGGCAAGAAGAGCCTAATTACCGAAGGGGGAGTATTAGAACTAGAAGTACCCCGGTGATAGAAATGCTGAATTTTCTCCAATGCTAGTACCGAAGCGCCAGAGTAGGATAGATGGATTAGATCAGAAGATCTTATCACTGTATGCAAAGGGAATGAGTGTCTCTGATATTATGATGCAAATTCAGGAACTATATGGAGCTGAAATAAGTGAGAGCTTAATTAGCAGAGCTACGGATAATATAATGGATGAGGTCAGAAGCTGGCAGCATAGGCCTTTAAAATCGATTTATGCTATTATATATTTTGATGCTTTAGTAGTATAAAGTAAGACAAGATAAGAGGATTATTAACAAGGCGGTATATGTAGCTTTGGGTATAGATTTAACCGGTAGGAAAGATATTTTATGGATCAGTGAGAACGAAGGAGCTAAGTTTTGGCTAAATAATTTTACTGATTTGTTATAAATATAAATGGAGATGCTACGTACTCATACACAAGGTTAATCCTTTCGACATCCGTTCGTAGTCATTCCTAAAGGATGGATTTATGCTCGCGTACGGCTTCGAAAATTAAAAATGAACCCAATTTACCCATCCTACAAAAAGGATATTTGATCATTTTATACTTGTCTTGGCTTTTCTATTGTATGAAAATGGAGTATTCCTATTCAAAATTGGGGAGAAGCTATGGCCCATTTTTTGATAAATTAGCTTGATTTCTTAACAAGAAGGCAGCTAATTATTTACCTATTACTCGTTAAGTAAAATATTTATATATGCTTTTGATTTTAGATCTTTAAAAAATTTCTCGGCTTTCTTAGACATTTTTTGATTTGATAAGAAGCCTTTAACTTTATCAATTTCCTCTCCTGATACAGAAGCTTTTTTTGAGCAAACTAAAACTAGTTTAAACTTACCATCTTCTTGATAAATGTTACTGCAGCTGTTTTCGTTTGTGTCAAGGATAACAGATTTTGTTTTATCTCCTAAATCCTTTAATTTACCTTCGATTTTTTTGCCAATTGCAAAATCAGCATATAATTTATTTTCTATTTTGTTACAATCTGTAAGGCTTTTCTGAAGTTTTTGCATTTTATTTAAGGTTTTGTCATCAGAATTAAGGGAAGCAAATATCCAGGCTGTAATATTAAAATCTTCATATCCGCTATTAATTACAGCGACATCTAATTCTTTTGGACTAACGGAAATTGAGTTAGACAGATTACTAATTATATTATACTTAATTAGCTCACTTTTTATTTGTTTTTTAAAACTATCGGCACTTACACCTAATTCTCTCATGTATTGTAGTAAATGACCTTTAGGCATTTTGTTTCTCTCCTCGATCGTTAATATTGCACTATCAATTTCTAGTTCAGAGATTTTAATACCTGTTTTTTCTGCATGTTGATTTAATAGTTCTTCTTCGATAAGAAGATTCAGGACATTTTTGTTCAACTGCTTGTCGGTATTTATATCAGAATTATCCACTTTATTTAAAGCAATAACCATCTTTTTTCTAGCGGTAAATTCGTACATGGTAATTGGTTTGTCATTTACGATAACCACTATATCTTGCTGTTTTGCAAAAATGTTTACTGAAAAGAAGAAGATAACTATACCAATTAAATATTTCATAAATTAATCTCACATGTTTAAGACTTTTAATCCTATAGCAAAAGTTTTGCTACTATTTTTTTTGACTCCTCTACTTTTGTCATGGGTAAAATTATCATAAAAGCGTCCCGTAATACTAACACAATCCATGACATATGTCACGTGTATACTCCTATTTAACAGCCTGGTTTTTTTTGTTATATCAAGTTGCGCACCAGTATCAACTCTTAATGATTCAAATATTTGGTAACCTACACTCAAGCTAATTTGGCTAACTTTATTTTCAGGAAATATTAAACCATCATCTGAGTAATATTTTGAAATATTATTCAATTTGGAAAAGGATAAGCTCGTAGTTAACTTTTTTGAAGTAGTTGTAATACCTACTTCATCTCTTATTGGATTTAATTTTTTATCTTTTCTAAATCTATAATACAACTTCAGATTATTAGCTATATCGATTGATGAGTTTCCCACGTAATCTTTATTACCTTTTGTATTAATATTATTCTGATAAATTAGCTGCCCTAAGAAGAGATCCAAATAATATTGTTCGAAAAGTAAAGAGCCATTGATTCCGTAACTAAACCTTTTACCATAATCGTGGTAGTCTATACCGCTAAATTTATTAGAACTAAATAGGTTATATTCTGATAATTCATATTTGCTTACATCAATAAGAGCAAATTTCTCAAAATCCTTATGGTAATTTTTGCCGATAAAAGCAGCTACAATCGGCTCTATTTTGGCTGTTGTAGTTCCAAAGATATCGCGTACTAGTGGATAACGCCATTTCGCATGAAATTCAGGAATATTTCTGGCCCATATCTTTTCTTTTTCTGTATTGGATGAAGAGTTAGTAGAACTATACCAATATAAATCGCTTCTATTTGCTAAGGCAAGGTTGAATAAATGCCCAGTTGGAGTCATTATTTTTTTACTTAATGTTAATTCCAAAGCGTTTCTTGCCAATTGCCTTTCATAATCTTCGTTATAAGCTATAGAGTTGTTTTTGAGTTGAAAAAGGGTGGTTTCAGCATCATCTATAGCTATTACTTTTTGTACTTTAACCCTCGGAAAAACAATTGGAGCTTTATTCTTTTTATCATCTGCTCTAAAACCTTGAAATGAGTATCCTTCAAGAGAGAAATAATCAGTTTTATCTACCTTATTTGCATAAATTTTTGATTCCAGGTAGCTTGAATAATTTTCAAAATCATTTACAAGATAAGCTTTATCAGAAGCTCTATTTAAGTCAAAACCATAATTAATTTTATCTTTGTAAAAATTACCTTTGGCAAATATGGTATATCTGTGAGGTTTTGAATGTTTTTCTCCTTTATAGTATGGATGATGGCTATAACTACTTTTTACTTCATAACTCCCATATTTAATAAGATGCCTAAGTTCTCCGTGAAAAATCGTATGGCTTTTTGACATGTGGGGGCTTAAGGTAAAGTCCAGATTTGGTTTGGCCCTAAAATATATTGGTAAAACAAATTTACTTCGTGTGATTTCAGGCACTAGGAGTCCTGATTTAGCATCAGCCGTCGGTGTTGGATGAAAAAAATAGGGAAAATAGGCTACCGGAAGGCCAAAAACCTCAAAAAACATATTTTTATATGTTATTCTTTGTTTTTCATAATCTATATCCGTATCTTTTGCTCTCATTTGCCAAATAGGTTTATTTGCGCAATAAATTTTACAGGGACTAAAAATTGCTTTATATAAGCCAAATTTATTTGTATCATTTCTACTACCATATGCGGCCATAATCAGGGAATCATCTGGCAGTTTCAACAGGAATTCATCGATAAGAGCCTTTTTGAGTTTGTCTTTTAAAACTGCTCTTTGCCCGGTTGCAATTCTTCCTTGCTCATCTTTAATTCTGATATTGCCTTCGGCAAATAGTACATCTTTCTTAATATCATAATATAGACTATCGGCTCTTAGTATATATGACCCCATAACAACAAAAACGTTGCCGTTTGCTGCTAACGTGTCAGAATTATCGTCATATTTTATAAGATCGGCTTTTAATGTTAATAAATCGTTTTCTTTTACTGTGGAATCTAGCGCATAACTATTTTGTGCGGTACAAAAAATGCTTAGAGCTAATAAAAAATTGCAAAAAACCTGCATTTAAATTAATTTAAAACTAATTATAATTAAAAAAGCCTATTATAGATGCTGATTTAATATTAGTAAATGCTAGTAATAAATATTATGCTTAATCGTAATGATTTTAATATTGATCGCCCTGCCGGCAAAAATGAATTTTCAGTAACTGAAATATCAAATAAAATTAAATGGTTACTTGAGAATAATTTTTCTGTTATCAGGATCAGAGGAGAAATTTCCGGTCTTAAAGTTGCTGCCTCAGGCCATGGATACTTTAATTTAAAGGATACAAATGCCGTCATAGCTGCAACTTGCTGGAAGCATTGTCTTTCTAGAGTTAATTTTTCCCTTGCGGAAGGACTAGAAGTTATTGTTACTGGAAAAATTACTGCTTATGCCGGCCAATCAAAATATCAAATTTCAGTAGAAATGATTGAGCCAGCAGGGGTTGGTGCTTTTATAAAGATTTTGAACGAGAGAAGAGAAAAATTAGAAAAAGAAGGGTTATTTAAATTAGAGTATAAAAAAAAGATCCCTTATTTACCAAAAAAAATAGGAATTATAACATCATTAACCGGCGCAGTTATAAAAGATATTATTCATAGAATTACTGACAGATTTCCGGTCAATTTATGTATTTGGCCAGTGACGGTTCAAGGAGAAACAGCTGCTAGCGAAATTACTATTGCTATAAATGGCTTTAATTTATTAGATGAGGGGCTAAAACCAGATGTGATAATTGTAGCAAGGGGAGGAGGATCAATAGAAGATTTATGGCCATTTAATGAAGAGGAAGTAGTACGAGCAGCTTTTGATTCAGCTATTCCGATAATATCGGCTGTAGGACATGAAACTGATTATACACTTATTGATCTTGTTGCTGATCTAAGAGCTCCTACTCCTACCGCTGCCGCTGAATTTGCTGTTCCGGTGGGAGAGAATTTAAAGTATACATTAAATTCTCTATACAATAATATAGAAAGGCGAATTTCTATATTATTAAAACATAAAGCTCACATTTTGAGCAATTATAATCGGTTATTACAATACCCAATAAACTATTTAAATTATAATATACAGAAACTGGATGATTTAGGTTTCAGACTCACTGGCTCCCTACCGAGCTTGCTAAAGCAAAAAAATCTTGCCCTTCAATATTTTCCTTATTCTCGTTTTAAACCAACAAAAATATTACATTATAAGTATCTGCAGTTAAACAGTTTTAAAAATAGCCTGTTAATCAGAAAAGCTACTTTGCTAAATCAATTTGAGCATAAACTATCAATCAACAGCTCTATTCTAGCTAGCCTGGATTATAATAAAGTACTAGCCAGAGGTTATGCTATGTTAAAAGATCCCAATGATAATTATATTTCAACGGTATCAAAAGTTCAGTCTTCTAAATATATAACAGCTCACCTTAAAGACGGTCAAATCAAGCTGTCTAGCTTTAATAACTTTAAAGATGCTTAACTTTTTCTTATGGGCTAAACCATAAGTCTTGTATTATATCAAAATATATTTCCTTGGCTGGAATTACCTATTGATGTTTATTACCTGATTTTCTATGGGGTAATAATAGAATTTGGGATATCCATTCTGCTAGCTAATTCCTTGTAACTGAGCCAGCGATGCTCTTTTTCTAAAATTTCAAAACGCAAGTTTTCCAGTTGTTCATCTACAGTAGAGGTAGTCATTAAAGATACAGCGGTATAGTGAAATCCTTCAAATTTTATTTTTAGCTTCGCGCAAAGTTTTTCCAATGATTCCAGGTTATTTAGCTGATCATCGATAAATACTATTCTTTTAGGATAGTAATTTTTTTTGTGTAAAATATGTTCCAAGACTTTAGCTTTATCTACTTCTGCTGTTAAAATAATTCCGGCCTTTAGCATTGGAGTACCGTGCATACTTTTTAATTCGTTTATGGATAATTCTCCATGAAATGGTGTTAAATTAGTAAAGTCGATTCCTACACTTTGTAATTCTTTTATCCGCAAATCTTCCATTTTTTCTATGATACCAAATTTGCCGGTTGCAAGAGAGGTTAAAGCAACTGTTGAGATATTTTTATTGTTTAAATCAGACAGGACAGTAATGATACTAGGATCTACTAGACGCCATTTTGCTGATGATAGTGTGCCACGAGCACAAAGGAGAATTTTATGAAGCCAAAATAATAATTTGAATTTGTGTGTAACTATATAAAAGATGGAGGTCGGCCCTCCGAAATCGTTTTACAGGAAAAGATTTCAAACCACTCTAAGCTGCTGTAGTCAAAAGCTATGGTGGTGAGCGTTAGAGAAAAGGTGTCTAACAAGATATCAGGTAAGATTCAGGGAGATGAAGCGATTGAACCACTGCTGAAGTGTCGAAAGCGTATAGATGAGATCAAAACCGAGGAGAAGTCGTTGCTTCGGGATAAATTTAGCGGAAACCTGTTTACTGGCTAAGTGATCTCCGGCATAGAGGTGGCATGAACTTGAATCAGGCTTTTATATGGAACGTGGGAACCTGTGTACTAATGCTAAGGGAGAAATCCAAGTGGAAGCACCATAAGGATCAGAGTACCAATGTAGTATATAGGGGCGGATTAACTCGTAGTAGTTATGAAGGTGTTGAAAGACACTGGAGCGAAGGGGTTGAATTATCCGTCTTATTTGTTAATCAACTACCAAAAGGTGGGAGGAGTTAAATTGAGTAAGACAAAATCATTTTGTATTTCTAAGAAAAGCGTAATGGCAGCTTGGGAAAAAGTCAAAGACAATAAAGGAACTTATGGAGTAGATTTAGAATCTATAGCAGATTTTGAATCAAATCTAAAAGACAATCTTTACAAGTTATGGAATCGAATGTCATCTGGTAGCTATTTTCCACCAGCTGTAAGAGGTGTGGAAATACCTAAAAGAGATGGTAGCAAAAGTCATCGCTTGTTATCAATTCCAACTGTATCAGATCGAGTGGCGCAAGCTGTGGTTAAAAGCCATTTAGAGCCTATAGTAGAACCGATATTTCATGAAGATTCCTACGGGTATAGAACTGGGAAATCGGCTCTAGATGCAGTTGGAGTAGCAAGAGAGAGATGCTGGAGAAATGATTGGTGTATTGATTTGGATATCAAAAGTTTTTTCGATACTGTAGATCACCAACTCGTAATGAAAGCAATAAGATTCCATACTGAAGAGAAGTGGATTCATCTTTATGTTGAAAGGTGGTTAAAAGCCCCGATTCAAAAAGAAGATGGGACATTGATTGAAAGAAATGCTGGAATTTCGCAAGGCGGAGTAGCTAGTCCTTTGATGTCTAATATATTCATGCATTATGCATTTGACGAATGGATGAAGAGACAATTTCCAGAAATAAAGTTCGAACGTTACGTGGATGATGCGCTGGTGCATTGCAGTTCCAAAAAGTTAGCGGAAAAAGTACTGGAGGCAATTAGAGCCAGATTAAGAGAATGTGGTCTTGAATTGCATTCAGATAAAACGAAAATAGTGTATTGCAAAGATGTCGATCGAAAAGACTCACATGAGTATGAAAACTTTGACTTTCTAGGTTATACATTTCGCCCCAGACTATCAAAGAATAAGAAAGGGAAGATGTTTGTAAACTTTACACCCGCAATCAGTCAGAAAGCTGCAAGTCGTATCAAGAAAGAGATACGGAGCTGGAAGCTACATTTGCGAAGCGATAAGAACATAGGAGACTTAGCGAGAATGTTTAACTCTATAGTACAGGGTTGGATAAATTATTATGGAAGATATTATAAATCAGCCATGTATCCATACCTGAGAAATATAGAGCAATATCTAACTCGATGGGTAATGAGGAAATACAAAAGATATCAAGGTCATAAACGACGAGCGAGGAAATGGTTAGGTTGCGTTAGAAAGCGAGAACCAAAACTATTTGTTCATTGGAGGATAGGTCTTGGATCGCCGATTGGATAATGGGAGCGGTGTAAGCTGAGAGGTTTACGCACCGTTCTGCGAGAGACTAGCGGGGAAGTTCCTCTGGTCTACTCTCCTTGTGATTTTAGTTGATAGTTATCAAAAATGGGAATGGCTCTTTAAAACTGCTTATAAAAGGCTTCGAGAAGAACTTAGTAAGATTGGAGTTACGCTGAACACTGATAAAACTAGACTTGTGTATGCAGAAAAAGGTAACACTTTCTCTTTCCTTGGTTTCCGCTTCAAACGAATACGGACAAGGCAAGGAAAAGAAGGAGTACTGCGCCTCCCTAAAATAGAAAGTCGTACAAAACTGTTGAGAAAGCTCAAAGAAGTATTCCGACAACATCGATCACATCATGTAAGACAAGTTATCGATGAGATCAACCCAATTCTAAGAGGTTGGGTATCCTATTTTAGGATCGGGAACTCAAGTGAATGCTTTGCATTTATCAAAGACTGGATAGAAAAGAAGCTGAGAAGACATCTTATGTATGCCCAAAAGCGTCAAGGATTTGGATGGAAGAGATGGAGTAAAGAGACACTTTATAAAACCTTAGGGTTATATAATGGATACCACCTCTTGAAAGTAACTCCTGTTCAATTAGGTCTCATAAACTTGGATACGAAATTCTAAGGGAAAGCCCGTTGCGGGAAAACCGCACGGCGGGTTTGACGTGGCGGGGGCAGGAAACGTGGCTCTTGAGTTTGAGTGTGCGCGCCTGACCTCGACCCTACTGATTTATTGCTGTATGTTCACATGGCAGTTCTCCTTAACGAGCTTTTCTTTCCTAAGGCAGACCCTTTTACTGCAAGCCTACATTCTGCTTTTGCGTTTTGTTCTACCTATGTTTTAAGGCCTTTTGGAGCACTAATTTTTGGTTATATCGGCGATAATATAGGCCGTAAAGCTACTGTTATCATAACCACAACGATGATGTCTTTATCATGTATATTGATGGCAAGTATAGTGGACTGAAGAAGTCAGACAGTAAAATCAATAGTTTTGTTTCGCAAAAGATATAAAATTAAAAGAAACATAATTTAAATATATGACAAAAAAGCATATTAAAAATTTCAGTGCAGAATATAAAACTAAAGTAGTGTTGGAATTACTAGAATCGGAGGTAACTATATCTCAATTATCAAAGAAATATGAAATTACTCCAAAGACTATTCAAAATTGGAAGAAGCATTTTTTAAGTAATGCATCAATGGCTTTTGAGCCGGCAAAAGTAGTCAGTGAGTACAAAACAGAAATTGAGGAGTTAAAATCTCAAAATGATGAATTAGCAAAAGCTCTGGGGAAGGCTACAATAGAGAGGGACTGGGCGTTGGGAAAGCTAAACGGCTTGGATATAGCAAATAAACGAGATCTTGTCGATTCCAAGCTGAAAGAATTATCAATGGCAAGACAATGCGAATTATTGAAGATAAATAGATCTATGCTTTATTATCAGCCCCAAATAATGAGCTTATACAACAAAAAGATTATGGATAGAATAGATGAAATATATACAGATAATCCAGAGTATGGTTATCGTTTTATTTATAAATCTTTATTAGAGGAAGGATTAAATATTGGTAGAGATCGTACTCTCAAATACATGGGTATTATGGGTATAGAGGCTATTTATCCAAAGAAAAAGAAATCTATCTCTATGCAGAATAAAGATCATAAGATATATCCATATCTCCTTGAGCCTTATTGGCAAATATATAACGGTAGTCGGTCTGTATACGTACCAAGATCAAATGAAGTATGGAGCGGGGATATAACATACATTAGAACCCCGATAGGCTTTATGTATATGGCAGCAATTATAGATTGGCACAGTAAAGCTATATTGAGTTATAAACTGTCAAATTCAATGGATGCAAGCCTTGTAACGAGTATTTTAGAAGACGCTCTTAGTAAGTACCCACCTCCGCTGATATTCAATAGTGATCAAGGTAGTCAGTATACCGGCTCAGAACATATAAAAATACTCGAGAAATACGGTATACAAATCTCTATGAACGGTAAAGGCAGAAGCATCGATAACATTGTTATGGAGAGATTTTTTAAGACTCTAAAATATAATTGTATATTTATAAATGAATTTAACAATATCTCAGAACTTAGGGAGGGGATTAACATATATGTAGATAAATATAATAATAGAAGATTTCATTCTAGTATTGGTTATAAAAAACCTATGGATGTTTATCTCAATGCATTACAAAATGCAGCATGATAATAGGAAACAAAATCTACAAAAATTTGTCTTGATTTTTCAGTCCACTATAAAGTCTACCGACCTATTCGCAAATAGGAATTACCGCTTCCTGGGTAGTGACTATATGTAGAATGGTACAAGGTTTATCTGCCATGGGAGAAGTAACAGGAGCAAATATATATATTACTGAGATCACTAAGCCTCCAATACAATACCCAGCTGTAACGATGACATCAATTTGTAGTGCTTTAGGAGGAGTCTTTGCTTTAGCTGTGGCTACGTTTGTTACATCTTTTAATTTTAACTGGCGTATCGCTTTTGGGATTGGTGCAGTAGTAGCAATTGTGGGAGCAGTTGCTAGAACGAGGCTTAGGGAAACTCCTGATTTTGCAGACGCAAAACGTAGGGTGAAAAAGGCTTTAGCACAAATTAAACGAGATCCAAAAATTTTAAAGGAAAATGTTATATGGACTGAAAAGGTAAATAAGAAAACAGCTCTTTCACTATTTTTTATAGAATGCTCATGGCCGGTATGCTTTTACCTTGCATATATGTATTGCGGAAACATCCTTAAAAATTTATTCCATTTTACTCCAGAACAAGTAATTCACCAAAATTTTATTGTATCACTAATCCAGCTGTTTGCTTGGGTAATATTATCATATTTAAGTTATAAAATATATCCTTTAAAAATTGTAAGAGTAAGGTTAGTAATATTTACAATATTTATCCTATTCTGCCCATATTTTCTTGATAACATCCAATCTTCTTTCCAAATGTTGCTGATTCAGTCAGTTATCGCTGTATTTGGATATATGGGAACGCCTGCTATGCCAATTTTTTACAAGCGCTTTCCAGTTTTTAAACGCTTTACTTATACAACATTTGCATATGCATTATCGCGTGCCTTTGTATACATAGTTACTGCATTTGGACTGGCGTATTGTTCAGAATATTTAGGTAATTGGGGAATTTTAGTTATTGTAGTCCCGACGGCAATTTTATTTATTTACGGTTTAAGCCATTTTGAGAAATTAGAGAAAGAAGATTTTAATCGCTTCCAAAAGGGAGAGGATCATCTTCGTCAAGCAAGTTAGGGTGTATATATTTAGAACATAACTGAATGATTTCTTTTTCCGCATTGCTAATATTAAGGTATACCGCAAGGACTAAAAAAGTACTTATAGTTTCTTCTAATATTTTATGGATCTTCTCTGGAGATTTAACGCTGATAGTCTGTATATTGTGCAATCTATCAAATAGTTTAACTAAAAGAAGGTCATATTTCTTTTGTAACCACAAAGATTTGACCATCTCTGCTGAGCTAATTTTATTACCGCCCTCTTTAATTCGGCTAAGGTCAACGACTTGGTTTGCTACTAATGGACTAAATTCAGTCTGAATCACCTCAAAGGTAAGATCAGTATCTTCTATGGTATCATGTAATATACTTGTTACAAGTATATCTGTTCTAAATAAATAATCAGAAACCATGTAGGCTACTTCAAGTGGATGGGAATAATATGGTTCTCCTGTCTCACGCTTCTGTGCCCCATGATATTTTTTAGCGTAATAGATTGCCTTTTTAACCTCTAATACGTTAATTTTCTTTTTGGCTTTTTCGTTTAACGCAACAAGTTTTATAATTAACCTATCAGAATAGGAGCAATTTTCGTAACTTGTAACCCAGGGATTCTTTTTTTCTATTGAGCTTACCTTTATCTGTTTATCTTTATACTACTACAAATAATATGTTCGGTATATACAGCGAATTTTTTAACTACCAAGATATGTTTAATTTGGTGAAATTTTACCATTAGAGAAATAAAGTCAATGACATAAGCTTTTATTATAATCTATTGCTTCTGACTTAATCCCTACACAATCAAGTATCGAATGAAATATGCTGCTTTGATCTACCTTAATTCCGGTTTTTTTACTAGCATTAAGAAATTTATCGAGATTGGTTTTTTTAGCTAAAAACTTTTTAGATGCCCAAATTATCAAAGGTATATGTTTTTGCTCTATCGGAGCTAATTCGAAAGGATATGAATGAGCATATATTCCGTTTTCTCCTAAAGATTCGCCGTGGTCAGAAATATATATAAGAATTGAATTAGTTTCTCCCAATATTTCGATCAATTCTGATAAAAAATAATCAGTGTAAACTATTGTGTTATCATAAGAATTACCTAATTTTTCTGCATCTAAACACTCATTTGTGGAATAGTAGAGTTCGTTATTTATACATGTAGGATTAAAAACCTTAAATTCATTTGGGTATCTTAGATCATATAATCTATGACTACCTATTGTATGAAGAACGACCATATTAGATTTATTTTTATTTTTTACTAATATATCCTGAACGAAAGGTATCAAGTCGGTATCGTAATTGTTACCAGTATTGGAAATTCTTATATCATCACTGAATAGGTTTTCAGAAGCTTCTGCAGCAATTAAATTAATTAATTTATATCTGGTGCCTTGATTAGAAAACCAATAAGTTTTAAATTTGAGCTGATCAAATACCTTAATAAAGGAAGATAAATGATAATATCCTTCTTTTTTCATTATGCTTTGTATTCCTAAAGGAGTATTGGTAGCTAATGAATACGCTTCCTTGTAAGTAATGAGATTTTGCAGATGAGCCAAATTTGGCGTCGTATTTCGTTGATAACCATTGATCCCCCACCTATCTGCTCTGGCGGATTCCCCGATAACTAAGATAACATTTAAATTTTCCTGATCAGTCGTATCAATCTCAAAGGTAAAAACCTTAGTTATATTTTCAGCAGAATTAGTGGTTTTGTAGAGTGAGAGGTAATTTTTTAGACTTATAATGTAATTAAAAGGCATGAATGAGCATAAAGCATTACTTAAGTAACGGAACGTATGGATATTAGCTGGTAAGATACATATATTAGAGACTAAGCCGGTTATTAGAAATGTTCCTATTATAAGGATATCTTTGGCTTTTTTGCGCAGCAGACTAGTATATTTTGTTGTTAGCCAAAATAAAATGCAGGGTAGAATCCCAGTTAGCATAAACCATATAAGAAAAGAGAGGTTGAACAATTCAGAAACTTCTCTTGCATCTGTGTGTATAACACTTTGAATTAAAGTGCTGGAAATGACGATTTTATAATAAAATTTAAAGTAATTAATTATACTGGCTATTAACAAATAAAGGTAAACCAAGCATGAAAAAAATATAGCGGGAATAACTAAACTTATTAATGAGATAAGCAAAAACGAACATAACAGGAATATAGTTACACTTGCGAATTCTTGAAACGTACTCAGGAAATAGGCTTCTTTTAAAAATAAGTAATTAGCTGCAAGGAAAAATAGACTGGGAACGATTTTGATCATTTAAATTAACGCCAAATTCTGTATTTAATTAACTGATTTTTTGTCCAACAAAGTAGCATTTATATCCTAAATTATTTAGAGTTTTTTTATCGTGAATATTTCTAAGATCAATAATATTGGGGCTATTTAATTTTGGCAGGAGTTTTGCATAATCAATTTCTACAAACTCTGGCCATTCAGTGGCTATAATTATAGCATCTGCACCACTTGCGGCCTCAAAAACAGAAGGGCAACAAACCAGTTTATTGCCGAAATATTTATAGGCATTAGGCATACCTTGAGGGTCATAAGCTTTTACTTCGACGCCGTTTTCCCACAGTAAGTTTATCAATTCGATTGCAGGGCTACTTCTTAAATCGTCAGTGCCCGCTTTATAAGTTAACCCTAGAACCGTAATTTTTTTTCCGCAAATATTGCCGCCAAGAAACTTTTTTATTTTTTCAACCATTAACCTTATTCTATTACTATTGGCTTTAATAACAGCATCTAGAACAAGAAAATCTGATTTGACTCGAGTAGTTAAATATTGAAGAGCCAAAATGTCTTTTGGGAAACAGGATCCTCCAAAGCCAGGACCTGCTTTTAAGAAATCAGAACCTATTCTTTTATCAAGGCCCATACCAGTAGAAACTTTATTTATATCTGCACCAATAACCTCGCATAAATCGGCCATCTCATTAATAAATGCAATTTTACAGGTTAAAAAACTATTGGAGGCATATTTGATTAATTCGGAAGTTATCAGATCAGTTTCCAGAATTGGTGTCCCTTGGTTACCGAGCGGTTTATATATCTGCTTCATAATTTCCAGAGCGGGATCAGATTCGTAGCCTATAATAATTCTGTCCGGATATAAAAAATCATGTACAGCTGAGCCTTCTCTCAAAAATTCAGGATTAGAAATTATAGGGTTATTGAAACCATTTTGTTCCAATAATTCTTTAACTTTTTTGCAAGTTCCTGGAGGTACTGTAGATTTAATAACGAATACACAATCTGGATTCGCATATTCAGCTGCAGCCAGGGCTGCTTTAAAAATATATTGTAAATCTGCGTTTCCGTCATTTCCTTGAGGTGTGCCTACAGCAATAAATATTGCTTCTGATTCATAGATTGTGTTATCGTAACCACATACAAAATTTAACCTATCTGTATTGCCATGTTTAGTTAAATATTCTTCTAATCCATCTTCAAAAATTGGGACTTCCAAATTTTTTAACTTATTAATTTTTACTTCATCAATATCACGGCACGTAACAGAATGACCTAAATAACTCATCATTACGCTAGATACTAGCCCCACATAGCCACTACCAATAAATGTAATTTTCATCGACTCTCTACAGATTATTTAGCCACATTTATAAATTAAGGCTCAGATTACTCTAAAATTAACAAAAGTAAAATAAAAACTGCACTAATAAGTGTGATGGCTTGTAAGATCAAGGCTGTTATACTATTGTGATAACTGAACTTATTTCCGATTAAGCTAATGAAAGCTCTACGTATACTCGTTATTTTAAGCATAATTTTTATTGCGCTAGTGGTTTTGGCTATTTACGGATTAAGAGCAGGAAAATTAAATACTCCTATTAATTATGCGTTGCAATATTATTTTCAGTTAAAGAAAATTGATCCTCAAATCGGTTATTTAGCTCTGGAAGCGAATCAGGCCCGGATAGATTCGATTGTAATATCAAGAAATGGTATCGAATTTACATTAAATAATATCGTGATTAATTATAATTTTGATCTAAATTATAAAGAATCCCGATTTTCGGCAGTTGTGCAGATAGATAAAATAAAAGCGAGTACTCCTGATAATCAACAATTGGCGACTGGTAGGATAGACATTGCTTATGAAAGCTTTTTTATCAAAAATGAATCCAAGGTTTTGTTAGATATAGACGATATCTTTTACAAACAAGCACCTAATAACGCCGATAAGCCAATCGAACTCCAGAATGGAAAAGCTCAAATAGAATACTCTTTTGCAGATAAACAATCTAAATATGATATCAAGGTAAATTTTAAGGATGGTGTAACCTTTGATCTGCATGGTAAACTTAGTAATAACATCACTTTTACAGGAAATGTAAAAAATTTACCCCTAACGATTTATAAGCCTATTTATTACTTGTACCAGAAGGATGATTTATTGATTTTCTTGAATGAATTTATTAAAGAAGGAATTCTCGAATCTGGAGAATTTAGTGTTAATGTATCAGAAGAAGACATTAAAAATAACAATTATAACGGAGAAAATATAAAGGGTTTTGTTAAAGTAAGAGATCTAAAGTTTGTTTACAATAATGAATTACCTCCTTTAACTAATATGCAAATCGATGTTTTGCAAAAAGGAATGGTTACGGAATTTATTATCAATAAAGCAAACTCGACCGATATTGAAATTACTAATGGCTTAATACATATGGTTTGGCAAGGCCAGGAACATACTAAATTATTAATTACCGCAAAAGCTCAAGGTCCTACTAGCGCTCTAACGGATTTTATTACAGTTAACATTCATAAATTGTTGAAGCAGGCTTCTATTGATTTAAGAAAATTTTCTGGAAAAGCAGATATTGATATAAAAATAGAAATCCCTATAAAACCGGGTACTAAAGATACTTATGACATAACTGCCAAAATACCAAATACAGGATTATCTATCTTTAATAATAAAATTACCCTTAATAAAGGAAATATTTTCGGTAAATATAGTGGTGATAGACTCAAAATAACAGGAGAAGGTAAAATCAACGGCTTCGATTCTGAAATAGAGTTTACTCAAAATTTTGAAGATCAGACAGAATTTCATCATAAATTAAATATAATAACTGCTCTGCAATTTAGTAAATCTAGTAAAAAACCTCAAAAAGTTGGTTTTATAAAATTACTTGGCGGTAATTCAAAATTAAATTTTGAATATATTAATATAAATGATGAGGGGAGAATTACCGTAAATTCTGATTTAAAGAACTTAGACCTATATTTTGATAAATTAGGGATTCATAAAAAACAAGGAGAGAAATCAAATTTTATTTTAAATGGAATTTTAGAGAACCCTATAAAAGGAAAAATTAATTTTAAGGTTGCTGGAGATAATAATCTTAATATCAGCGGTTTGATAGATATTGATGAGACCACTACTAAAATGATATTGGATAAAATTAATCATCGGCAAACCGAACTTTCTTCAAGCATATTAATCAATAAAGATAATTTTGATATAATTATTAAAGGTAAAACCCTTGATTTATCAAGAGCCGATATGTTCCAATTTCTTGAAAAAGAAAGGGATGCAGGTACTACTAAAATGCACCTTGCTGTAGATAAAGTAAAGTTAAAAAACGATATTTTGCTTAATGATTTAAAACTAAACTTTAAATGCACTTACATAAAATGTTACGAGGGGCAAATTGACGCAAAAATTGGTTCTAAAAAAGTTGAAATGAACCTTACTCAAGAGAGTAATTCCGAAAAATGGTTAGTAAAATCGGATAATGCCGGTGCTTTACTTAAAGGTATTGGAGCATATGAAGATATGAGAGCAGGAAGTATGCTATTAGTTTTAACAGCTAGTAGGAAAGAAATAACTGCTGGGGAAGTAATTCCTATTGTGGATGGTAAATTTGAATTCGAGCGTTTTGTTCTATATAATGCTCCTTCTCTTACCAAGCTTGTATCTGTTGTTTCTGTTCCTGGGTTTGTTAACATGATTAGCGGTAACAAGGATATAATATTTTCCAATATGAAAGGCAAATTCAACTTCCAAAAAGGAGTTTTACATATATTCCATAGTCAGGCGGTAGGGCCTTTTTTTAGTTTTACTATGCAGGGAGATATAGATACGACTAAGAGGGTTACAGATCTTTCAGGGCAAGTTACGCCTTCTCTTTATGGTTTAAGTGCACTTGTTGGTTATGTGCCGGTTATAGGAAAAATTTTTACTGGAGATAAAAAACACGGAGGAATTATATCTGCCCCTTATAGAATTAAAGATTCTTATTAGAGTGATGTAGAGAGTAACCTCGGAATTAAATAATTATGTAATAACAGACCGTAGTCAGTAAGTTTCAAACTATTGCTTGCTATAGTTATTAACTGTTGTTTGATATATTCATTGACAATATCATGGTTAAGAACATCTATAAATCTTAACTTTGTAAGTTGCATTAGGGATTCTTCTTTTACGCCGGTAGATAATCTTGTTCCCATCATTATTAATTCCTCAGCTATTTCAGAGCTTGAAAGCCTTACATTGTTTTGAATGCCATGACCTTGCAATTCCACGGAATTTAACCATTTATCTGGTTTATGGTGCATCATCACCGCTAATACTTCGGACCTATCATGAAGTCTGCTATGTGCTCCAGGTCCTATCCCTATGTATTCATCATAATTCCAGTAGCATAAATTATGAATGCACTCCTCTCCGCTCTTGGCGTAATTTGATATTTCATAACGATTATAGTCATGTTCTTTAAGGTAAGAAGTAGTCCACTCATATAAGGTAGCTGCTAAATCATCTGCCGGTAATGAAAATTTATTATAACGAAAGAGGTTAAAAAACGGCGTGCCTTTTTCAATAGTCAGCTGGTAAAGAGAAATATGGTTACCTGCGAGTGTTAAAGCAAATTTTAGCTCTTCCTGCCATTTTTTAAGCGTTTGATCTGGGCGAGCATAAATCAGATCAAATGAGTATCTAGAAAAAATCTTACTTGCCGATTCGATAGCATTAATAGCCTCACTGCTAGAATGTTTTCTTCCTAGCACCGATAAATCTTTTTCATCAAATGATTGTATGCCAAGAGAAACTCTGTTGATCCCTGCTGATTTAAATTGTTTGAATTTATCTGTTTCAAAAGAGGTGGGGTTAGCCTCGAGGGTAATTTCGCATGAATCAGAAATTGTGCCAATGGAACCTATTTTATCTATTATGCCTTGAACTACAAAAGGTTGCATCAGTGAAGGTGTCCCACCTCCAAAAAATATAGATTTAATTTCTTTGTTTCTTATTTTCCAAGTAAAGTGCTCTAGCTCTTTTTCATAAGCTTTTAACCAACTGTTATGATCTACGTTATTTGCAATATGGGAATTAAAGTCGCAGTAGGGGCAAAGTGACAAACAAAAAGGCCAATGGACATAAATTGAAATAGTGCTCATAACTCAATCATAAAAGGTACGTGGTCGGATGGTCGTATCCAGTCTCTGGCTTCTTTAAGGGTAGTAATACTCTTGAGTTGATGTTTTAAAGGCTGGGTTACCCATATATGATCTAGCCTTCGACCTCGATTAGACTTTCTCCAATCTCTATTTCTGTAGCTCCACCAGCTATATAATTTTTCTTCCATACTAGTAAAAAATCTGGCACTATCGACGAAGTCGAAAGAATGTTGGAGATTTATTAATAATTCTCGCTCAAGTGGTGTATGGCTTACCACTTTTTTTAACTGGGTACTGGACCATACATCATTAGCATGCGGAGCAATATTTAAATCACCAGCTAATATTATTTTATCGTTTTTATTCCGGTTGGTTAAGAACCAGTTTTCAATTGATCTAATATATTCTAGTTTATGTTTGAATTTAGGGTTAATCTCAATATCTGGCTCGTCGCCGCCGGCTGGCACATAAAAATTGTGAATCTCGATATCTCTTATTTTAGCAGAAATATGCCTTTTATCGCCGTTATAAAAGCTAGAAGCAAAAATGTTATCAATAGGATGTTTAGATAAAATTGCAACCCCGTTATAGGATTTCTCTCCTTTAAAAGCCATGTACTTATAGCCTATCTTCTTAATTTCATCTTGGGGGAATAGTTCATCAGGTGTTTTAGTTTCTTGCAGGCAGATTATATCAGGATTACTGATTTTTGCAAAAACAGAGAGTAAATCTAGCCTAAGACGTAGCGAATTTATGTTCCAAGTGGCTATTTTCATATTGTATCCTAACTTTTAAATAAAACAGCTCTTGCCTTTTGTATTTCTAACTCATTATTTTTTTTGCATTCGGGATTTGGAGAGCTAGAGATGAAAATGCAACCTTTATACTCCATTTTCAGATATTCTGCCGTTTGCCAAAAAGGATAATCAAAGCCTTGTGGTAGTAAATTAGAGGCTAAACTGCAAATAATAAATATTTTCTTGCCGTATAATTTACGTCCTAAATCTTTCCTAATATCAAGCAGGTCAGTTAAACGATCCAGAAAAATTTTCATGGTGGCACTCATCGTATACCAATAAACAGGAGTAGCCAGTACAATTAGGTCGTGTCTTATTACTTTCTCTATTAAGGGTATAAAATCGTCATCCTTATTGTAATGGTCATAATCATAAATAGATATATCAAGAGATTTAAGATCGATAATTGGTATTTTATTATTCCCGATGATTGAATCTATTACTTTTCTTGTTTCGCCAAATGTTCTGGAACTGCCGAGTATAATTATAGGGTTTGTCATGATTTTCGAGGATGAATATTCTGCTATTATGATAATTATTTAAATGAAATAGTATTTACTTAACAAGTGAAGGGAAAATTTTCCTATAAATCCTCGGCAATCCTATTTATGAATTTTTTAGCTATCCTAAGTAATTTTGCTTCCGGAGTCAAATTTTTTGCCGCCCATTTTTTTATCCACGGTTCGGCTAGTTGCCACATATTAATCTCCGGATCTAGGCTTTGTCCTATACCCTCTACGACCACAACCGTTTTCTGGAGGAGTAAAAGTTGAGGTTGTGTTTCCATGCCAAATTCTTCGGTGATTTTGAATAATTGAGCTAAAAGGTTTCCTATCGAAATATTTTTAATCTGTTTACCGATAATCGGTTCGGCTATTGCCCGACACCTTTGAGCAAAAAGCTCTAAATTCGTATTTTTAGGTATATAGCTTATCCTATGATGAACACTTGCGACAAGTTTATAATCTCGTTTCAAAAAAGCGTATAATATTTCGGCAATAGCTAGCCTATCATCTTCTGACAAGATACCTATAATACCGAAATCTATAAGTGCTATCGCACCGTTTTTCTTTACAAGAATATTTCCAGGGTGTAAATCAGCGTGGAAAAACCCATCTCTATAGGCCTGGTTGAAAAAGATAACTGCAATTTTAGCGGCAATATCATCAGGATTTAATTTGTTTTTAATTAGCTTTTCCCTGTTATAAATTGATATACCGTTGATCCATTCTAAAGTTATTATTTCCTCTGAAGTTAATTCCCAGTAAATTTTTGGTATACAAATGCTCTTGTCTAAAGCGAAATTATCAGCAAGCCTAGAAGCAGCTGCGGCTTCCATAAGGAGGTTTAACTCGCAATTCATTGATTCTCGGAAAACTGCTATTACCTCCCGTGGTTTGAGTCGTTGTGAGTTTCTAACAAATCTTGCGGTAAAATCGGCAATAAATTCTAAAAATATAATATCGTTATTATATGTTTTAGTAATATCCGGTCTTAAGATTTTAACTGCCACTTTTTCGCCTGTTACTAGTACTGCTTTGTGAACTTGAGCGATAGAAGCTGCAGCAACTGGAATATCATTAAAGCTAGAAAATATTTCAGATATTTTAGTGCCGAAAGTTTCTTCTATCTTGTTTTTTGCAATTTTGGAATCAAAGGGACGGAGCTTATCCTGAAGAGATTTTAAGTGATGGGCTACATCCCGCCCAATTAAGTCCGGCCTGGTTGAAAGAGTTTGGCCGAATTTAATATAAATTGGACCTAGATCCTTGAAGAAATTTGCTAACCTTATTCCAAAGGCTTGTTTTGGTCTTATGAAAAATCTTTTAGGATATATTATCAGGCATACTACTCCTGCTAGGAATCTTATTCTTCGAGGTATTTTTATTTTTTCCGGACAAGTAAGGATTTGATATTTGCTTATCTTATGTAAAAATAAAACGAGGTTAGCGATATTCTTAATGCAATTGATCATATCTTATAGCCATAATGGATAGCAGCAATTCCGAGCGTTAAATTTTTATAATTTACATCCATAAACCCGGCGTTTTGAATTTTTGTTTTGAAATCTTCCTGGTTAGGAAACATACTTATACTTTCGCTTAAATATTGATACGCTTCCTTGTTATTAACCACGTATTTTCCTATATGGGGAATAACATTAAAGGAATAAAAATCATATAGTGGTTTCATTAATTCATTCTGCACTTGTGAAAATTCCAAGCATAAGAATTTACCGGTGGGTTTTAATACTCTATATGCTTCTTTTAAAGTATCTTCAATTGATAACATGTTTCTGATGCCAAAAGCTATAGTATAATAATCGAAGCTATTATCGGCAAATGGTAATTTTTCTGCATTGCCTACTACTAAATCGATACCATGCAAAATATTTTTATTTATGGCCTTATCCTTGCAAACTTTTAGCATTTCTTGGTTAATATCACAAATAACAATATAAGGATTTTGATTCAGTTCTTTCCCTCTTGCTTTAATTCTAAATGCTATATCACCAGTACCACCTGCAACATCTATTATATTGCTATCTAGATTTGGGATCATTTTGCAAAAAACATCTTTCCAAAGACGATGGATACCAAAACTCATTAGATCATTCATTAAATCGTATTTACCGGCTACGTCAGAAAATACCTCATCTACTAGCAGGCGTTTCTGCTTGGCAGTAACTTTCTGGAAGCCAAAATTTACTGCGTCCTTATTATTAGGAGTTTTTTTGTTCTTGTTCATGATTATTGACCGAATATAAATTAATAGTATAAGTTATAGCTTATCAACTAATATCAGCATATTAAATAAATGCCGGAATTGCCAGAAGTAGAAACATTAAAGCGATCCTTAAAAAATCATATTATGGGTAATAAAATCACCTCTTTTATGCAATTTCGAAAATCATTGAGATATGAATTAGATCCTAATTTAGCAGCTAAAACTATAAATTCTTTTATTACGAATGTATATAGAATTGCTAAATATTTGGCCCTAGAACTTAACAATAATAATTCTATAATATTTCACCTCGGGATGACGGGCAGGTTAACATTAAGAAAAGGCGATTATAGTTTTCAGAAACATGATCATGTAGCTTTTTTTCTTGATGACGGTAACCTTCTTGTGTTTAATGATGCAAGGCGTTTTGGTATGGTATATGTTGCTGCTACCGATGAGTTAAACTCTGAGAAATATTTTAAAAATATCGGGTTAGAGCCGTTATCTGCAGAATTTAATGCAGAATATTTGGCAAGCTATTTTAAAAATAGAAAAGCGCCAATAAAATCAGTGATTATGGATAATAAAATTCTGGTAGGAGTAGGAAACATTTATGCCTCAGAGAGTTTATTTTTGAGTAGAATAAACCCGTTAAAACCGGCTCAAAATCTAACAAAAAGCGAAATTTTGGAATTAACCAAGTCAATTATTTTGGTTTTAAATCAGGCAATACAAGAAGGTGGCACAACACTGCGGGATTTTGTAAATGGTGATAATAAACCGGGATATTTTAAGCAAAAACTAAATGTTTATGATCGCAAAAATTTAGATTGCTATTCTTGCACGACGAAAATAGTTCGAATAGTACAAAGTGGAAGAGCAACCTATTTTTGCCCTACTTGCCAGAAGATATAAAACCTCTTTAATACGAAAAAGCATTATGAAACTTAAAATAGCAACCTGGAATATAAACTCAATTAATATACGAATAAATGATCTAATTGATTTTATAGGCCAGCATAATCCTGACGTTATATGCCTGCAGGAACTAAAATGTGAAACTAGTAAATTTCCTTATGAGTTACTATCTCACTTGCCTTATAATTTATATATTAATGGTCAGAAATCCTATAACGGGGTAGCTATTCTCTCAAAAATTCCGGCTGATGAAGTTAAAACCGATTTTTCGGGTAATTTACTCTCCGATCAGGCAAGATTTATTGAAATCTGCTTTAACAGTTTTATGGGTTTTACTAGGGTAATATCTTTATATGCCCCAAATGGCGGAGGAGAGGTCGGCAGCGATAAATTTCAAATGAAGTTAAAATTTTATGACCAATTCATTAATTATATAAATAGCTTAGTATCTTATGATGAAAAATTATTTATTGGAGCAGACTATAACATTGCGCCTTTTGATATTGATGTTTACGACCCAGATAATTTACAGGATACCACCTGCTTTACAATTGTAGAAAAAGCTAGGATGCGGAAGATGCTGAATTCTGGTTTTGTGGATAATTTTAGAATTATCCACCCGGAAAAAAAGGAATTTTCCTGGTGGGATTATAGGGCAGGAGCTTTTGAGCAAAATAAAGGGATGCGAATAGATTCAATTCTCTCCAGTTCCAATGCTTTACCTTTTCTAAAAGATTGTTTTATAGATTACCAGACAAGAACGCAAAGCAAACCATCGGATCATGCCCCTGTTATAGCTATTTATGAATAAAGAAATAGTGGCGTAAAGATGAAAGGTAGATTTTTGTTTAAAATTGGTATGTATAATATACAAACTATACCATCTTCGGAGTCATGAAAAATAATATTTTAACTCAAATTTATTCCTTGACTCCTAAGATTAGTATTAAAACCTCACTTTATGCTTTTCAGCTTATGGGAGGAAATGCAGGGAAGAAGCATCGGGGCAAATTTCAATCACCTCATCATAAGCACCAATTAAGTTTACTACATCGGTAGGTACTGTGTCTGATACTATTTCCTTTAATGCTTCATCGACTGTAAACGATTTCTCGTGTTCTAATTCAGCTATTTTCTGCGTGAATGCAGGTGTCTCGGAATGATCGATAGCAAGTTTATCTATACCTACTTCTCTTACCATAGCATCTACGAATTCTATACTTTCACCTTCTGAGATGCTAGTTGCAGTCATGTTTAGCTCTTTCACACCTGTATCTTTTAAAGCTTCTGCAAGTTCTGATACATAGCCTCTGATTAAATTACCACCTAAATCTAACTTTGTTATACCTTCATCTTTCAAATTAGCTGCTCTCACGAATTCAGCTGCATGCTCAGGAACTGCAAACATAATTTTTTTCATAATTTAACCTCTGTTAATTTTTAAAGTTAATAATAATTAATATACAGTTAATATATATTAATATATTTAAAAAGTCAAGAGATAAATTTGAGGTAAATAGGATATTATTTTTCATAGCCCTGAAGATGCTATAGCTCCTTATTGTGGGTACTAATTTAAAAGCCAGGCTGAGTTAAAACTATTTTACAAGTAACCACTTATCTTCCTCATAACCAAACTTTAATAAATAAATATTACCATCCCTGCATTTAGTTACGTAACTTTCGGTTTCGCTGGTGTATTTAGGCCCTTCCGTTATTCTATCACAAACTGCTCCTTTATTTTGGAGGAATTGTGCAAAACCTAGTTTTTCAAGCTGGTAAACGTAATCATTAGTGTAAAAATGGTGTTTTATCAGCTGTGGTTTTATATTTTTATTGTTGAGCTTTAAGAGGCATTTGCTTTTTTCCTGGGAAGATAAAGCATAGCATTGCAGGTAATCAAGGCGGGTTTGTGTATCTGTAAATTCAGCATCAATAAGTGCTTGTTCTTTTTCTTCCTCCCATTTTTCGATTTCGCCTTTTCCGCAGGAAGATAGAATGCCAGAAGAAAGGATTACTGATAGGGCTGTGATCTGGATTTTTTTCATAATGATAACTCCTTTAAACTTAAAAAATGAAATTAAGTTCGACCACCAAAAGAAACTTGGTTATTGGTGATCGGGGGAGTTAGCGAACTGTCAAACGAGCAGCTATAATGGTCTTTAAGTTTTGGGAAACCAAACTCTGGACATAACCATTATCTCCCCGATCTTAAATAAGGAAACCGAGGATAGTTGTTAACGGTGCAGTTAAAACTACACCGCGTTTGCAAGAGGTCGCTAAACCCCGGAAAGGTTTTACCCGTCCCGGCAGCGATTCTAACCAAATTTGTTTTAGCGGTCAATTCTTAAAATAAACTAAAAATTGTAATTAAGTTCGACCACCAAAGAACTTGGTTATTGGTGATCGGGGGAGTTAAGAAAACTGCGCATATACAGCCATAATAACCTTTAGGCCTTGAGATTAAACTCAAGACCTTGGACATAGTTATTATCTCCCCGATCAAATCGAGGATTATATCATTTAGGTTGATAAAACCATATGCGGTGAGGTTTCTTAAGCCCCGGAAAGGTTTTACCCGTTCCGGCAGTGATTCTAACCGAATTTATAATAAGGGTCAATCCAAATACCTAAGGTTAATATTATAATTCCTGCTTACCTATTGTTTGGAATTATTTGAACACCAAAATTTAAAACCTTTTAGGTAAATCCCGTCTCTATTTTTTTCTTAAGAACGCTGGAATATCCTGAATATCAGAACTGTTCCTGGATATGCTGGGTAATGAGTGCTCTTTTTTATCGTCAGGACTTGTATGTGCCCTTGTTGATTTTGATTCATCATTTGATTCAGCACTTTTTAAGGAGTTCCACATACGTTTTAGCAGGGATGGCTTATGGGTGACAACAGTTTGCTCTTTATAAGGAGGTGAAACAGCAACTGTTTGTTGTTCTTTCGGAGCTTCCTGCTCGGATTCAAGGTCTATTTGAGCTGATAGTTTTGCTATTTTTTCCTGTAAATCGGCTTCTTGGCTATTAAACTCAATATGACTTTCGTTCTCATTTTTGCTTTCATATTCCGGTATTTCTTCTACCTCGGTAGAGAATTCTTGGTGATATAAACTGTTTTCTATTTCTTCAATATGTTTGGTTTCTGGAGTTAATTCTTGCCTTGCGTTGCGCATGGTATTAATTGATTCTGAATCTATACCTGTAGCAACTACTGATACCCTTATGATACCTTGTAAATCAGGGTTAAAAGTAGAACCGAAAATGATATTTGCATCGCTATCTCCGACCTCTTCTCTTATTCTGTTTGCAGCACTATCAACTTCATATAAGGTCATGTCTTTACCACCGGTAATATTTATCAGGACACCTTTAGCCCCGGACATTGAAGTGTGATCAAGTAACGGGTTGGCAATAGCAGCTTCGGCAGCCTTTATAGCTCTTTCTTCTCCGGAAGCTTCCCCAGTTCCCATCATCGCTTTGCCCATTTCGCTCATCACGGTTTTGATATCGGCAAAATCCAGATTAATAAGTCCTGGCATGATTATCAGATCTGTCACACTTCTAACCCCTGAATGCAGCACTTCATCAGCCATTTTGAAAGCATCGGCAAAAGTAGTGTCCTCATTAGCAATGCGGAATAAATTCTGATTTGGTATGACAATTAAAGTATCAACATACTGTTGTAGTTCTTTTAAGCCGTTTTCGGCAGCTTTCATTCTCCTTCCACCTTCAAATAGGAACGGTTTGGTCACCACGCCGACCGTTAGGATTCCAAGTTCTTTTGCCATCCTTGCTATTTCCGGTGAGGCTCCAGTACCTGTGCCGCCTCCCATACCTGCGGTAATAAAGACCATATTACTACCTTCTAAATAGGCTCTTATTTCATTTTCAGATTCAATAGCAGATTGTTTTCCTATATCAGGAGATGCTCCGGCTCCAAGGCCTTTGGTAGCAGAAGCTCCTAGCTGGATTTTATTAACACATTCGGAATGGCTTAATGCTTGTGCATCTGTGTTGGCGACTACAAAATTAGCTCCCTGCAGATTAGCTCTAATCATGTTATTAACGGCATTCCCGCCTGCGCCCCCTACGCCAAGGACTGTAATAATCGGTTTTAAAATAACATTTTCAGGTGCTTTGAATTCTAAAGCCATATATTGAACCTAACTTCTTAATTTATTAATATAAAAAACAATAACTCATCTATCTGCTGACCACCCCTCTTCCAAAGCAAATACCTATATAAGAGCCAGTTTAAGCCTTTGTAAACAGTTATTCCAGCAAAGTTTAAAATTGGGATTTGGCATTAACTAATTTAGTCTAACGTATAATATATGAGATTTCTGGGGGCATCAATGCTAAATAGCATTTTTATAAATAATTTTTATAGATAATTTTAAATTATTAATTATTTTAAACTAGCAATATTGTAAAGTTATTTTTTTTAAAAACTAGACAAATAAAGGCTTTCCCGATACCATCTAATCCATCTGTCTATATATTAAATCTGTATGAAAAGTTTTTTTATCTTTAATCAAAAATTCGAAACAGTACCTTTTTTGGTTGTGTTCTTATCTATATTAGCGTTAATCGGCCTTGGGAATTGGCAGTTAAAACGGCTTAAAGAAAAAGAAAATTTTATCGCAAAAATTGAGCTTAATATAAAAAATTCTCCCGTTGGAATGGTTGATCTTAAGACTGCGCCAGAACTTTATGCTAAAATAAAAGTACAAGGCCATTTCTTAGATGGTGAAAATATATTTTTATATGGTAGAAGGTCAGCCTATCCAGAAAAAGATGGTTATTATCTTTTATCGCCGTTTAAGGATAAGCTAGGGAATGTTTATTTAGTATCGAGAGCTTGGATACCCCAAAGTGTTAAAGGGAGTATTAGCTCTTTTAAATCAAAGAGTGAAGAAACCATTACTGCTTTCGTGATGCCTGGAGAAGAAAAGAGAATTTTTATACCGGATAATGATGAAAAAAATAATATATGGTTTACCCTAGATTTACAGGAGGCTAGCCAAAAATTGGGTATTACTAAAAAAGATTTCTATTTAATGCAGGTAAACAGCACGAACCTACCAGATGGAGCTTTTCCTTTAACTTCTACTTATTTAAATGTAATTAGAAATGATCACTTGGAGTATGCAATCACCTGGTATAGCTTAGCGGGATTCTTAAGTATAATTTACTTTCTGTATAATAAAAAGCAGAGTTAATCAATTTCGCCGATATTGACTATAATTATCGGCGATTTATTAATCTCATGCTTTAATATCCGCCTAATTGCTGACTTGGCGCATTCCTGTATTTCGTCGATTAATAATCTTCCCTTAGATTGCTTCCTTTGTTTATGCAATGTTTCTGCCACTTCCCGGGTAATAGAATTTAAAAAGTCCTCATCATCTTTTGGGTCAAGGAGGCCAGGCATTACTATTAAAGGTTTTGTTACAAGTTCTGCTTTCCCATTAACTATTATCGATGCGACCACAATACCGGAATCGCGAATTCTGCGTCGCATTTTAAAAATTGGGGAAGAATCAGGGAGTAAATAATCTCCATCAACTGCCAAATACCCATTTTCTACAATATCTATTATTTTAGGATCTTTCTCGTCGAGTAAGACAACGCTCCCATTCTCCACTTCAACTGTTTTCTTTATTCCGCTAGCTTTAGCTAATTTTACATGTTCGTGGATGTGAACAGGTTCACCGTGTACTGGAATGCAAATTTTAGGCCTAATCAGCTCGTACATTTTCTTTAATTCTTCAATAGCTGGATGCCCTGATACGTGAACAAAGTGGTCTCTTTCGGTAATTACTTCAACCCCCATCCTGACAAAAGTGTTAAACATTCTGAAAATCTTTTTGTCGTTGCCGGGAATAATTTTCGAAGAAAATATAACCGTATCCTTTGGAGCTAATTTTACCGAGGGATGGACTCTATTAGCCATTTTAGCGGTTGCTGCCATTGGCTCACCTTGACAACCGGTTGCTATAATTAACAGTTCTTCTCTTTTATAATTTCCTATAGACCTTTCATCTATCAAGGGAGCGATATCATTTAAATATCCGCTTTCTTGAGCCGCAGCAAGCATCCTGTGCAAGCTTCTTCCGGTAAGAGCAATTTTTCTTCCGGCTTTTTGACCTGCATGAATTAAAGTATCTAACCTTGCAAGGTTGGAAGCAAAAGTTGTAACGACCACCATCTTTGGGCAGCCAGCAATAATATCTATAAGGCTTTTTCTAACATCTCCTTCTGAGCCTGAGATACCTGAATTGAAAACGTTAGTTGAATCGCAGACTAAGGCTAAAACCCCTTCATCTCCACATTTTTTTAATATATCAAAATCTGACAGTTTACCTACTACAGGGTCGGGATCAAATTTCCAATCGCCAGTGTGCATAATGTTGCCGGCAGCAGTTCTGATCATTAAGGCTTGCATCTCAGGAGCTGAATGGGTTAAAGGCACCATTTCGACTGAAAAAGGGCCTAGGTCAAATTTATCTCCGGCTTTTACCTCATTTATTTTAATATCATTAGCAAAAGCATATTCTGATATTTTCGTTTTTAAAAAGTTTTTGGTAAACTTAGTCGTATATATAGGGCATTCTAGGCTATTCCATAAATACTGTATAGCTCCGAGGTGATCTTCGTGTGCGTGAGTAAGAACCAAACCAAGTAGGTCTTTTTTATGCTTTTCAATAAATTTTAAATCTGCCACTACCATATCTACACCCGGTAGATATTCGTCTGCAAAACCACTACCACAATCTACCATTATCCATTTTCCCTGGAAATGATATAAATTAACATTAATACCTATTTCATTTGCTCCGCCGAGTGGAACAAATAATAATTTATCTTTATAAGTTTTTGGGTTGAATGACATTTATTTTTCTATATTATTGTGTTTTCCTGTGTTAATTATATAAACTATTAATGATGTTTAGTCTATGGATAAATAATTACCTTGTTAATATAAGCCTAATAATTACTGCTTTTCTTACGCTTTTACTTATTGCATTTCCTGAATTAGATATTTCTTTTTCTCAGCTCTTTTTTTTTGAGGAAAATGGGTTTATATATAAGGAAAACTTTTTAGTTTATCAGATCCACGCACTATTGCCTTCGTTGACTAAATTATTTAGCTTAATTTGTCTGATATACCTTGTATACATTGCTATTAAACACAGGTCTTATAAAAGAGTTCTTAGATCTGGGGTGTTTTTTTTGGTTATTGCTGCTGCGATTTCTCCTGGTTTTGTGGTAAATGAAGTGTTTAAAGAAAATTTTGGTAGAGCAAGGCCACGTCATATAGAGGAATTTAATGGAAAAAGAGAATTTACTAAGGCATTTACAATAAGCGACCAATGTGAACGTAATTGCTCTTTTTCTTCAGGTCATGCTGCTATGGGATATTTTTTAACTGCAATTGCTTATACTACAAATTTACTGTACTTTAATAGAATTTATCTTACCGGAATTGTTTTTGGTAGTTTAGTGGGGCTCTCAAGGATCGTAATGGGAGGACATTTTTTAAGCGATGTATTGGCCTCGGCTTTTGTAGTACTGTTTCTTGATCATGTAATATTTATTTTATGGCAAATGCTCATCAGAAATTTAAAAAAATAGCAATTATTCATCAGCCTATACCAGAGTCAGTACAAATAGCTGAGCAATTGCGTAAATATTTTTCACCTGTAAACCCCGAAAATGCTGATTTGATAATAGTAATTGGTGGGGATGGAAGCCTTTTACATGCTCTGCATAATTATATGGGCTTAAATATACCATTTTACGGCATTAACTCCGGTAGCGTCGGGTTTTTAATGAATAATTTTCATATCGAGAATTTCCCAAGTAATATTCAGCAAGCAAAATCTACAAATTTATATCCTTTAAAAATGAAGGCAATTAATACCAAAGGCCAAGAATTTGAAGCTTTAGCGCTTAATGAAGTCTCAATTTTTAGGCAGACTAATCAGGCAGCAAAATTTCGGATCAAAGTTGATGATATTGAAAGAATTGAAGAATTAATAGCAGATGGAGCTTTGGTTTCTACGCCGGCGGGCAGTAGTGCCTATAACCTTTCTGCTGGAGGTACTATAGTTCCTTTAGGATCGAATGTTTTATGTCTAACGCCAATTTCTCCTTTTAGACCTCGGCGCTGGCACGGAGCGATATTACCAGCAGAGGTTGTTATAGAATTCGAGATTTTTGAGAGCGATAAGAGGCCGGTGAGTGCGGTGGCAGATTTTAATGAATTTACTCATGTTGAAAGGGTAATAATTAGATCATCCAAAGCTAAAGCCATCAAGCTTTTATTCGATCAGAATCATACTTTTGAAGATAGAGTAATAAAAGAACAATTCAGTTATTGATCTATCATGCAGCAACAAAATATAAAACTAGCTTTATCTATAGTGCTATTGCTAATGAGCATGCTGATCCTCTCTTTTGCTTCTGTTCCTATATATAGTTTATTTTGTAAAGCCACAGGATTTGGCGGTACTACTACCCGCCAGGAGTCATTTCTAAAGCCGCAAAAAGGTATAAGAAAAATTATAGTAGAATTTGATGCTAATGTTGATAAGGACCTTCCTTGGAGATTTGTTCCCAAACATCGACGGGCAGAAGTAACTACAGGAGAAACTGCTTTGATTTTTTATGAATCGGAAAATTTGAGTAATAATGATATCATAGGTACTTCTGTATATAACGTAACGCCTGACAAAGCCGGTAAATATTTTGTTAAAGTCCATTGTTTCTGTTTTGAGGAACAGCTATTAAAAGCTGGACAGAAAATGCTTATGCCGGTTTCGTTTTATATTAGTGCGGACTTGGATAAAGATCCAGATATGGACGATGTTGACAGGATTACCTTATCTTATAGTTTCTTTAAGGTTAGGGATTTATAAAAGAAAAATTTTCTAGACATAATAAGATAGCGGGATAATATAATAGACAGGGTTATAGAATTTTGTAATTCGTCGACCCCTTTGATAATTTAGAAGTTTCGGGTAAAAAATGTCGGCAAAACAACAACATCCTTTTCATCTAGTAGAACTAAGCCCTTGGCCTATTTTGACTGCTTTTTCTCTTTTATTTGTTACGCTTGGAGTTGTATTTTTAATGCATGGCCACTCTATGGCTGAGTATTTTAGTATTTTTGGCGGTGGGGCAGTCATTTTTTGCTCTTATCATTGGTGGAAGGATGTTATAAAAGAAGGCAGGGTAGGGCATCACCATACAGAGAAAGTAAGAATGGGATTAAGAATAGGCATGGCCCTTTTCATACTTTCAGAAGCCATGTTTTTTTTCGGGTTTTTCTTTTCTTTTTTTCTAGCACGTTTTTTTCCAGCTGGAATATTAGAAGGCTTATGGGTAACCGGGGAAGGGCTATGGCCTCCAAAAGGAATACAAACTTTTGACCCTTGGGATATCCCGTTTATGAATACCCTTATTTTATTGCTTTCTGGTACTACCGTTACTTGGGCTCACTATGCTATTACTCAAAATGATCAGCGTAACTCAGTAATGGCCTTAGGTATTACTGTATTGCTTGGAATTGCTTTTACTGCTTTTCAAGCTTATGAATATCATCATGCTGCATTTAAGTTAACTGACGGTATATATGCTGCCAACTTTTATTTAGCTACTGGGTTTCATGGTTTGCATGTAATAATCGGCACGATATTCTTAACAGTATGTTATTTTAGGGCAAAAAACGGGCATTTTATAGGAGGAAACGGGCATTTAGGGTTTGAATTTGCTGCCTGGTACTGGCATTTTGTCGATGTAGTATGGTTATTTCTATTTGTATTTGTCTATGTACTTGGCAGATAATAAATTGTTTTCTGGCTTCTAACTTTACAAAACTACTGAGGTTTTCGAGATACCGCAGCTTTTTTATAAGTTTTCTGTTTATATTGTCCTTAATGCATAAAAAATAATTGATGCAGCATTAGATGCGTTGAGGCTTTCTACTTTACTTGAAATAGGTATTCTAATTAAAAAATCGCACGATTCGTTTGTTAAGCGTCTCATTCCTTTTGCTTCTGAGCCAATTATGATAGCTATCTTGTTAAATTCACTTAAAGAGTCTAAGTTGTTATCTTTACCTTCCAAATCAAGGCCTACTATCCAAAACCCTTGTTTTTTTAATGTTTCAATAGCGGTTTTGATATTTGCAACTTTTGCTACCTGTACTAATTCAAGGCAGCCGGAAGCTGCTTTTGCAATAGTGGCACTTTCTGCAGGGGAATTGTGGGAAGGAAGAATTAATTTGGTTATGCCAAATGCAGCAGCACCTCTAATTATTGCTCCGATATTCTGAGGATCTGTTATTTGATCAAGAATAACTATTCTATCAATATCTTTAGAAAAATTCATTTGACTTAGGTTACTAAGAAATATCGGATGAATATAAGCAATTATTCCCTGATGCGGCTGTCCATGGCCAATTTTTTTATTGATAAAATCTGCTGAAACTATTTCAACGCTAAAATGATGAATTTGGTTTTTAAGTTCAAGAAATGTTTTCTCTAGGCAATAAATTTTTTCAATATGTCTATTTTTGTTGCTGATGGCAGCAAGTACTGCATGTTTTCCATACATATAGTATAAACCACCGTTATTGTAGGTTGATTTCCTGCTGCTTCTCATGGTTAAAAGATGCTTTTATTTAAAAATGTTCTTGACACAAAATACTATTTATTATAGAAACTATCAACCAAAAGATTTAGATTTAGTGTGCCTAAAGAATGGCATCCAAATCATAAGTTATTAAGTAAAAGATAAATTAATTGCTTGCGTTTAGCTTAGAGATGATCTATTTTGCTGTAAGCGTTAGAACGGAGGGGTGGCCGAGCGGTCAAAGGCAGCAGACTGTAAATCTGCCCGCGTATGCGTTCGAAGGTTCGAATCCTTCTCCCTCCACCATATAATCTACATTTTTTTTGTGGGTTGGTTGGGGAAAGTGTGTATGCGGGTGTAGCTCAATGGTAGAGCTCCAGCCTTCCAAGCTGGCCACGTGGGTTCGATTCCCATCACCCGCTCCATTTACTCGGATGATGTAGTTAAAAAAGTGTAATTAATTATTTGATGTTGATTTGTAATAAACTTTCAGGAGATTAAGGTTATGGCTAAACAAAAATTTGAAAGGAATAAACCGCACTGTAATATTGGTACCATCGGACACGTTGACCATGGAAAAACCTCTTTAACAGCTGCAATTACCAAAGTTCTTGCCAAAAAAGGACAGGCACAAGAAAAAAAATATGATGATATTGACGGAGCTCCGGAAGAAAGAGAAAGGGGCATTACCATTTCTACTGCGCACGTTGAATATGAGACAGATAAAAGACACTATGCGCACGTGGATTGTCCTGGTCACGCTGACTATGTTAAGAACATGATTACAGGTGCTGCGCAAATGGACGGTGCGATTCTTGTTGTCTCCGCAGCTGATGGTCCTATGCCGCAAACTAGAGAGCATATCCTACTTGCTTATCAAGTTGGTGTTCCTTCTCTTGTTGTTTTCTTAAATAAGGTTGACATGGTTGACGATCCAGAATTGATTGAACTTGTCGAGATGGAAATAAGAGAGCTTCTTACAGCTTATAAGTATCCAGGAGATGAAATACCGATAATAAAAGGTTCTGCGCTTCAAGTTCTAGAAGGTGGGGATTCTAAGTGTATAGATGAGTTAATGGAGGCGGTTGATTCTTATATTCCGCAGCCTGCTCGTGATATTGATAGGCCTTTCTTAATGCCGATTGAAGATGTATTTTCAATTTCTGGTCGTGGTACTGTTGTAACTGGAAGAATTGAGAAAGGAGTTGTTAAAGTTGGTGATGAGATAGAGATAGTTGGAATTAAAGCTACTGAAAAAACCACTTGTACTGGTGTTGAAATGTTTAGAAAGCTTCTTGATTCTGGTCAAGCTGGAGATAACGTTGGGGTTCTTCTTCGTGGCACAAAAAGAGAGGATGTAGTAAGAGGGCAGGTGCTTGCTAAACCTGGTTCAATTACTCCGCATACTGAATTTGAAGCGGAAATATATGTTCTAGCAAAAGATGAAGGTGGTCGTCATACTCCATTCTTTAAAAATTATCGTCCTCAGTTCTATTTTAGAACTACTGACGTTACTGGTGAAATCGAGTTACCTGCTGGTAAGGAAATGGTTATGCCTGGTGATAACACAAAAATTATTGTTAAGTTGATAGCTCCAGTTGCCATGGATGAAGGTTTGCGGTTTGCTATCCGTGAAGGTGGAAGAACGGTTGGTGCAGGTGTTGTATCAAAAATAATTAAATAAATTTGTTTTGAACTCAGTTTAAACTTCGTTTAAGCTGAGTTTTTAAATTATTAGTTTAACTCTGTGAGTTTTTGCTGGCTGTTTAAAATATAGGTTAATAATGAATAATCAAAAGATAAAAATTAGGCTTAAATCATTTGATCATCGATCCCTGGAGCATGCAACTAGAGAAATCGTTAGTGCTGTAAAAAGAACAGGAGCAGATGTTAGTGGTCCGATTCCTCTCCCGCGATCGATTGCGAGGTTTACTGTTAATAGATCTCCGCATATAGATAAAAAATCTCGGGAACAATTTGAAATTAGGACTCAAAAAAGGCTTGTGATTATTAATTATCCTACGCCTCAAACTGTTGAAGCTTTAAGAAAAGTGGACCTGCCAGCTGGTATTGATGTTGAAATTAAATTGGTGGGTGTGTAAAAATGAGAACAGGTTTAATCGCAAAAAAACTCGGCATGAGTTCAAAATTTACCGCAGAGGGTAAAAGGCTAACACTGACTTTCTTGCATATTGATAATTGTCAAGTAGTGGGTCAGAAAACTATTGATAGAGACGGTTATAATGCAGTTGTAATTGGGGCCGTATTAAAGAAGCCTTACAAGGTTTCTAAATCAATGAAGAAAGTATTTGCTAATGCTAAGGTAGAACCAAAAACTAAGTTAAAAGAGTTTAGGGTTTCTGAGAACCACATGCTTGATGTTGGTCTGGAATTAAAACCTACCCATTTTGAAATAGGGCGGTTTGTAGATGTCTCTGGTACTTCAATCGGAAAAGGTTTTGCTGGAGTTATGAAAAGACATAATTTTCGTGGATTGGAAGCGTCTCACGGCGTTTCAATTTCCCATCGTTCTCATGGTTCTACAGGACAATGTCAAGATCCGGGGAAGGTTTTTAAGGGTAAAAAAATGGCGGGTCACTTAGGTGATGTTAGAGTTACTGTGCAGAATCTAAAGGTGGTAGATTTAGATATTGAAAAAGGTTTACTGATTGTAAGTGGTAATGTACCTGGTTCTAAGGGCAGTTATATATATGTGAAAGATGCGGTTAAAAAGTCAGCGTCGAATTAGAGGGTTAATTAGGTAAGATTTATATGAAAGCCAAGCTATTAAGTCTAGACAATAAGGAGTTGGGAGACATCGTGGTAGATGATGCCATATTTGGTCTAGAAGCAAGAATAGATATAATAAAAAGAGTTGTTGATTGGCAGAGAGCTAAAGCCATGAGCGGTACTCATAAAACAAAAACTGTTGGGGAAGTTTCTGGTTCTGGAAAAAAGCCTTTTAAACAAAAAGGTACTGGTAATGCAAGGCAAGGTAATGCAAGGGGTGTTCAGCGTCGCGGTGGCGGTATTGCTTTCGGTCCTGTGCCAAGATCTCATGAAATTAAACTGCAGAAAAAAGTTAGAAAGCTTGGAATGAGGCATGCTTTGTCTGTTAAGTTTTCTGAGGGTGCTGTTCATATTATAGATTCAACAAAAATGAAAGAACCGAAGACAGCGGACTTAGTGAAATCATTATCTAATTTTGGTCTCGGTAAATTTTTTATTATAGATGGAAAAGAAGTTGATCAAAATATAAAATTATCAGCAAAATCAGCAGCGAATACTTGTGTAGTGCCTGTTATTGGTGCAAATGTATATGATATAGTAAATAGCGATTATATCTTAATATCTAAGGATGCGTTGCCGCTTTTAGAAGAGAGGTTAAGATGATATCTACTAATAAATATGATATAATAAGAAAACCGTTGATTACTGAGAAATCAACCGTTTTAGGCGAGCTTGGGAAGTACGTTTTCGAGGTGGAGAAAAGTGCTGAAAAAGGTTTGATAAAAAAAGCAATTGAAGAAATTTTTACAGTTAAAGTTAAATCTGTAAACATTTTAAATCAGAAAGGCAAAAAGAAAAGGTTTAAAGGCGTAATGGGACGTAGGTCTGATGTGAAAAAGGCTATGGTCACTTTGGAGAAAGATTACACTATTGATTTTACAGGGGGTAAGTAATGGCTCTAAAGCAATATAATCCGACTACTCCTTCCCAGAGAGAGTTGGTTCAGGTTGATAAAAGCGATTTGTGGAAAGGGAAGCCATATAAATCCTTGACTAAAGGTAAGATAAATACCGGAGGAAGAAATAATACTGGTAGGATCACCTCTTGGCACAGGGGCGGAGGGCATAAAAAGCTCTATAGATTTATTGATTTTAAAAGGTCAGTAGAAGGTGAAGCTGTGGTTGAGCGTTTAGAGTACGACCCAAATAGAACTGCTTTTATAGCCTTACTTGGTCATACTGATGGTTCTAAATCTTATATTTTAGCACCTAATAACTTAAAAGTTGGGGATAAAATAGCCTCAGGACCTGATGCCGATATTAAGGTTGGTAATTGCCTACCTCTTAAGAATATTCCTGTGGGAACTATTATTCACAACGTTGAGATGAAACCTGGTAAAGGAGGTCAACTTGCTAGATCTGCTGGTACATCTGTTAGTTTGGCTGGTAAAGATTCTGGTTATGCGCAAGTGAAATTAGCTTCCGGAGAATTAAGGTTAGTACCTCTTGAATGTAAAGCTACTATTGGTATAGTATCCAATCCAGATCAGAAAAATATTAATATTGGTAAGGCTGGTAGAAGTAGGTGGCTTGGCAAGAGGCCACACGTAAGAGGGGTAGCGATGAATCCAATTGATCACCCACACGGTGGTGGTGAAGGTAAAACTTCTGGCGGGCGTCATCCTGTTACTCCTTGGGGTAAACCGACTAAAGGTAAGAAGACTCGTAAGAATAAACTTACCTCTAAATTCATTTTGAAAAGAAAAACTAAGTAAGGTAATATAAAAGTAAGGTAATATAATATGGCGCGCTCAACATGGAAAGGTCCTTTTGTAGATGGCTATTTATTAAAAAAGATACAAAAAGCAATAGATTCAGGTAAGAAAGATGTTATAAAAACATGGTCTAGAAGATCAACTATCTTACCGTTATTTGTTGGTTTTACTTTTGCTGTACATAATGGCAACAAGTTTATTCCTGTTTCCGTGAGTGAGGAGATGGTAGGTCATAAATTTGGTGAGTTTGCTCCTACTCGTACCTACTATGGTCATGGTGCCGATAAAAAAGTTAAAAGAAAATAGTATAAGGTAAAAATGGGTGTATTAGTAAAAGCGTCATCAAGAAATCTGAGAACGAGTGCTCAAAAATTGAATTTAGTAGCTGCGATGATTAGAAAAATGAAAGTGTCCGATGCTTTAGTGCAGCTGGCTTTTTGTCCCAAAAGAATAGCTATTGATGTTAGAAAATGTTTACAATCAGCCGTTGCTAACGCTGAAAATAATATGGGTCTAGATATTGACAGTTTAGTTGTTAATTCGGCTACCGTTGGAAAGTCATTTGTGATGAAAAGGGTTAGAACAAGGGCTAGAGGTAGAAGTGCTAGGATTAATAAACCTTTTAGCAATTTGTATATAACAGTTTCTGAGAAAGAGGAGAATTAATATGGGACAGAAGGTAAATCCTCATGGTTTTAGAGTAGGGCCTACGCTTAATAAAGAATGGGAATCAGTTTTGTATGCAGAAAAAGACTATGCGGTCAAGCTGCTTGAAGATATAAAAATCAGAGCTTTGATTGTAAAACGCTATAAAATAGCTCAAGTAAGTAGGGTGATTATTCACAGATCAAGCAGTAACGTAGTTGTAAACATCTATGCTAAAAAACCTGGTATTATAATTGGTAAGAGCGGTTCTGATATTGAAAAACTAAAAAAAGACTTGCATATAATAGCAAATTGTGAAGTTTTTATAAATATTCATGAAGTGAAAAAGCCTGCTCTTGATTCTGCTATTACTGCTCAGACTATTACTCAGCAATTAGAGAATCGTGTTTCTTTTAGGAAAGCTATGAAGACCGCAATGCAAAATACTATGAAGCAAGGGGCAAAAGGAATTAAAGTTGCGTGTTCTGGTCGTCTAGGCGGTGCTGAAATAGCTAGAACTGAATGGTATAGAGAAGGTAGAGTTCCTCTGCATACACTTCGTGCTGATATAGATTATTCTACATCTGAAGCTCATACTACTTATGGAGTAATTGGTGTGAAGGTGTGGATTTATAGGGGCGATTACGCTCAGAATAAGAAATAATTTTGTTTAATTTAATTTAACGGAAGAGATATAATGCTAGCTCCAAAGAAGCAAAAATTTAGAAAAGCTCATAAAGGGAGGGTGGCTCCGAAAGCAAAAGCTGGAACAATGCTGAATTTTGGCATGTTTGGTCTAAAATCTGTTGAGCAATTAAGAGTTACAGCGCGTCAAATTGAAGCTGCAAGAAGGGCCGCTGTTAGAGAGATGAAAAGGCAAGGTAGATTCTTTATTAGAATTTTTCCTGATCTTCCTGTTTCTAAAAAACCAAATGAAGTACGTATGGGTAAAGGTAAAGGTTCACCAGAGTATTTTGCGGTTAGAGTCTCACCCGGTAGAATAATGTTCGAAATTAATGGGGTGGATGAAGCTGTTGCGCGAAAAGCCTTAGAGCTTGCTGCTTCTAAGTTGCCAGTAAAAACAAAAGTGGTAAAGAGATATGAGTAATTCAGATTATAAAGCAAAAGCTTTACTTGATCTTGATAATAAAAAATTAGAAGAATCTCTTTCTTTTTTTAAGAAAGAGCTTTTTAACCTTAGGTTTCAAAAGACTCTTGGCGAATTAACTAACACCAGTAGATTTGCAAAAGTTAGGAAGAATATAGCAAGAGTTGAAACGGAATTAACAAGAAGAAGAAAGGTTGGAGCGAAATAATGCCAAGAAGGATTTTACAAGGTACGGTTGAAAGTGCAAAATGTGATAAGACAATATCCGTTAGAGTAGAAAGAAGATTTAGAGATCCTCTTTATCAGAAGACTGTAAAAAGATCTACTAAATATGCAGCTCATGACCCTGAAGGTAAGTATAAAGAAGGCGATAAAGTAAGAATTATAGAGTGCAAACCAATATCCAAGACTAAAAGATGGATGGTGGTAAGCGAATAAATCTTTGACTTATTGTATTAATTTTTGTATCTTGTGCTGTGTTTAATATTATTTATGTTTTGGAAGTTTAAGTTATGATTCAGATGCAAAGCGTCCTTAAGGTCGCGGATAATTCTGGTGCAAAAAAAGTGATGTGTATAAAAGTACTTGGCGGTTCTGATCACATGACCACGGAGTGTTGTAATGTTATAGTTGTGTCTATAAAAACTGCTATTCCAGGGGGAAAGGTTAAGAAAGGAGATGTACACAGGGCTCTTATTGTTAGAACTAAAAAAGGTATTAGAAGATCTGATGGTAGTACTATTCAGTTTGATTCAAACTCTGTGGTATTGGTAAATAAACAGAATGAACCTATTGGAACAAGGGTTTTTGGACCAGTGCCAAGAGAACTCAGAGGTAAAGGATTTGGAAAAATTGTTTCTCTTGCGGAAGAGGTAATATAAATGATTAAACTTAAAATAAAAAAGGGTGATAAAGTTAAAGTCATCACGGGAAAAAGTAAAGGTAAAATAGGCGATGTTCTTAAGGTTTTTCCAAAAGAAAATCGAGCTTTAGTTTCTGGAGTTAATTTAGCAAAGGTTCATTTGAAGCCTAGTCGTAATAATGAAGGTGGTATTTCTCAGAAAGAATTACTAATTCATATTTCGAATTTAAGCCATATAGATCCAAAGACAGATGAAATCACTAAGGTTGGAATAAAGGTTTTGGAAAATGGTAAGAAAGTAAGATTTGCAAAAAAATCTGGTGAGATAATTTCTAAGGAAGGTAAGTGATGTTACTTAGGTTTAAAGAATTGTATGTAAAAGAAATAGTTAAATCTTTACAAGAAAAATTTAACTATAAAAATATACATCAGATGCCCAAGCTATCAAAGGTAGTAGTTAATATGGGAGTCAGTGATGCCGTATCTGATTCGAAGGTCATAAATAGCGCTATAGCTGATCTTACTGCAATTACCGGACAGAAACCTTATGTAACTTATGCCAAGAAATCAATAGCCAGTTTTAAGCTCCGCGAGGGAATGAAAATAGGCTGCAAAGTCACCTTGAGAAGTGATAGAATGTTTGAGTTCTTAGAAAGGCTGGTTATTGTTGCTTTACCAAGGGTAAAAGAGTTTAAAGGGTTTTCAGTAAAAAGTTTTGATGGTAAAGGTAATATAACTTTTGGAATAAAAGAACAGATAGTGTTTCCTGAAATCAATTATGATAAAATTGATAAAATCAGAGGCATGGATATAACCATTGTTACTACAGCGCAAACAGATGAAGAAGCGAAGGTTTTGTTGTCTGGATTTAGTTTACCATTTTACAATTAATTTAGAGATATAAGTTGCTATGGCAAAAATTGGTTCTATAGAGAGAAACAACAAAAGGAAGAGGCTTGCAAAGTCTTTAGCCTCTAAAAGGGAAAAGTTAAAATTAGAAATTTATTCTAAGGATCTTCCTATCGATGAAAGATTTAACCTAGTATTGAAATTAGCTAAACTTCCAAGAAATTCAGCTAAAAACAGGGTTAGAAATAGATGTGCATTAACCGGAAGGCCGAGAGGGTATTATCGCAAGGTAGGCTTGTCTAGAAATATGATAAGAGAACTAGCAGGGAAAGGAATGTTGCCTGGTGTTGTTAAGGCAAGTTGGTAAAAATATAAATTTAGGAATATTGTTATGTCAATGACCGATAATATAGCGGATATGTTAACAAGAATTAGAAACGGACAGAAGAGTAAATTACTTAATGTGGTTCTGCCGGTTTCAAATCTTAAGTGCGCAGTTCTTGAAGTGCTGAAAGGTGAGGGATATATTGCTGGTTATACTGTTAATTCCGAAGCTAAAGAAATTAATGTCGAGCTTAAATATTCTCGTGCAGGCCGTCCTGCGATATGTGAAATTCATAAAGTGTCCAAGCCAGGGAAAAGGATATATTCACCGATTTCTAGTCTTAAAGGTTATTTTAATAATATGGGCATACATATTCTCTCTACGTCAAAAGGAGTGATGTCTGATAGAGAGGCTAAAAAGCAGAATGTTGGTGGTGAAGTAATTTGTAAAGTATTTTAGAGTATTAAAGATGTCAAGAGTAGGTAAAGTACCAGTATCACTAACTCATGGTGCTAAAGTAGAAATTTCTGGTTTGAATGTAAAAGTTCATGGCGCTAAGGGTTCTCTAGAAAAAGGTTTTGCAGGCGATATTACGATCGAGCAAAAGGGAGAAACTGTTGTGGTAAAACCTTTAAATGATACTAATGCAGCAAAAGCTATGTGGGGTACTGCAAGAAGTATTATTAATTCGATGGTGAAAGGTGTAACTGTTGGATTTTCTGAAGAGTTAGAAGTTAATGGCGTTGGGTATAGAGCGGCAATTAAAGGTAAATACTTGAATTTAACCCTAGGGAAAAGCCATAATACCAAAATTGAAATTCCAGAGGGAATTAAGGTAGAGACTCCAAAACAAAGTATTATAACTCTGGAATCCATAAATAAGGAAAAACTTGGTGAGTTTATTGCAGTGGTAAAAAGACAAAGGCCACCAGAGCCTTATAAAGGTAAAGGAATTAAGCGTAAGGGCGAATACGTACAAAGGAAAGAAGGTAAAAAAGGTTAATTTTAGGTTTTATATGAGTGCAAAGAGTCATAGTTTTCAAAAAAGAAAAGAGCGGGTAAGGATTAAGCTAAAAAAAGTTAGTAATAGAAATAGGCTTTCTGTTTTTAAATCAGGTCAACATATATATGCGCAAATAATCGATGATTTAACAGCAAAAACTCTAGTTTCTGCTTCAACAGTTGATAAGGAAATAAGGAAAGCTGGCAAATCAAATTGTAATATTGAGAATGCAATTAAAGTTGGGAAGTTGATAGGAGAAAGAGCAGCTGAAAAAGCTATTAAGTTGGTAGCTTTTGATAAAGGTGGTCATAAATATCATGGTATTATTAAGGCTCTTGCAGAAGAAGCAAGAAAAAATTTAAACTTTTAATTAGAGAATATTGATGTCTAAAGATTCTACAAAAAATATGGAAGGTTTAAGCGAGGAACTAGTTCATATCAATAGGGTAACAAAAGTTGTAAAAGGCGGAAGGAATTTTTCTTTTGCAGCAATTGTAGTGGTTGGAGATGGAAATGGTAGAGTTGGATTTGGCAACGGTAAAGCAAAAGAAGTTACAGAAGCAAGGGCAAAAGCAACAAAAGACGCAAGAAATAATTTAGTTTCAGTACCTTTATATAAAGGTAGGACAATTCATCATGACGTGGTAGGGAAGAGTGGGGCTGCCAAAGTGTTACTTAGAAGGGCTACTCCCGGTACGGGAGTTATTGCCGGTGGCCCAATGAGGTCTATTTTTGGCTGCCTTGGGATTGCTGATATTGTAGCTAAATCGCTTGGGTCTTCTAATCCTAACGCTATGATTACAGCTACCTTTGATGCGCTGCGTAACCTTAATGCGCCAAAAGTTATTGCTTCACGGAGGGACAAAAATATTCATGAACTTTCCGTAAACTTGCTAAAAGAAGAAAAATAAGAAATAAACAGGTATTGTGTTATGGCTGAAAAAAATCAAATGCAAAATTTTTCCAGATAAAAGTGGTGCAAGTTGTAAGCCCGATAGGGCGTAGGCCGGATCAAAAACAAACGCTTATAGGCCTTGGTTTGAATAAAATGCACAAGGAAAGAGTTCTTGAGGATACTAATTCCATAAGGGGAATGATCAATAAAGTAAGGCATCTTGTAAAATTTGAAAATGTGTAATTTAGAGTATAAAGGTTAAAATGAGAGTAAATTCATTATTTAACGTTCCTGGATCGAGAAAACCAAGAAAGAGAATTGGTAGGGGAAATGGTAGTGGAACTGGTAGAACTGGTGGGCGTGGAGAGAAAGGTCAAAAGTCTCGCTCTGGTGTTTCTATTAAAACTGAAGGTGGGCAAATGCCGCTTATAAAAAGGTTACCAAAAAGAGGCTTTAATAGTTCTAAGTCGATAAGATATACCCCAATTAGTATGGCTGATATCGAATTCTTAATTATCGAAAAAAGGATAGATACTTCAGTTGTCTTCAATAAAACATCACTTGTTAATATTGGTTACATTAAAAGTGAAAAAACCCCTGTTAAATTGCTTGCTGGAATTGATAAAATGAACTTTAAAATATCTGTGCAGTTAGATGCTTATTCGAAAACTGCTAAAGAGTTAATTGAAAAAGCTGGTGGTCAGGTACTATAACGAGATTGTGGGATAATGCAAAAATCAAAGGGCGAACTTAGCAGTAGGATATTGTTTACACTATCTATATTGCTTGTGTGTAGAGTAGGTTCTTTCATTCCTATTCCTGGTATTGATTCTGTTGCTCTGGCAAGTTTAGCAGAGCAAAGTCAGGCTGGTATTCTTGGTATGTTTAATATGCTCTCAGGAGGATCTCTTGGGAGAATGTCTATTTTTGCTTTAGCGATAATGCCTTACATTACTGCTTCTATAATTATTCAGTTAATGACAATTGCTTATAAACCTCTAGAGAATCTTAAAAAAGAGGGAGAAACTGGGAGAAGGAAGATAAACCAACTCTCACGGTATTTGACGGTTTTATTTGCAGCTTTCCAGGCTTATGGTGTAGCAATTGGTCTTGAGTCTACTGCGACTCCTTATGGTCCAGTTGTAATCATTCCTTCTTTTATTTTTAAAGTTTCAACTATTACAACTTTAGTTGTCGGAACTATGTTTCTTATGTGGCTTGGTGAGCAGATTTCATCTCGCGGCATAGGAAATGGTACATCTTTAATAATTTTTGTTGGAATTATTTCAGGGCTTCCGAGCGCCGTAATAGGAATGTTTGAATTGTCCAGAAAGGGAGTTATGTCACCATTGGCAGTTATTTCTATATGTGCAGGAGTTGTCGCCATGATAGCAATTATTGTTTATTTTGAAAGAGCTCAGCGTAAAGTATTAGTACAATATCCAAAAAGACAGGTTGGAAATAAGATTTATGGTGGTGAGGCGACGCATTTACCTTTAAAATTAAATACTGCGGGTGTAATACCGCCGATTTTTGCAAGTTCTATACTTTTATTTCCTGCTACTGTAGCTGGATTTTCTGGAGAAAAATCTGAATTTATGGCTAGTTTATCGCACTATCTGGGACATGGAAAAGCTTTATTTATACTGCTTTACGTGTTTTTAATAATGTTCTTTAGTTTTTTTTATACTGCCGTTGTGTTTAATTCTGAAGAAACAGCTAATAACTTAAGGAAGCATGGCGCTTATGTAGCAGGCAAAAGACCTGGCAAAAACACTTCGGAATACTTTGATTATTTGCTTACTCGATTGACAGTAATTGGTGGTTTATACTTATCTGTAGTTTGTGTTGTGCCTGAATTATTGATGAATAAATATTCTGTAGCCTTTGCTTTAGGCGGAACAAGTTTCTTAATAGTTGTAAATGTGGTTATTGATACTTTTACTCAAATTCAGACGCACTTGTTTAGTTCCAGATATGAAGGTTTAGTAAAGAAAATGAAATTGAAAGAGAGATGATAAAAAAGGTTATATTGTTGATTGGCCCTCCAGGTTCTGGAAAAGGTACACAAGGTAAAATCTTGGCAGAAAAATTAATGCTCCCTCATATTTCTACTGGTGATATTTTTAGAAAGATTGCAACAAATAACACTGATGAATCAAGGCTTTTATACGAGTATATGGATTCTGGTAAATTAGTGCCTTCTGAATTGGTCAACAAAATTGTAAAAACAGCTATACTTTCTGATGATTACAAAAATGGGTGTATTTTGGATGGTTACCCAAGAAATTTAGAGCAAGCTGAATATCTTAATAAAAACGTACATGCAGAAATAAGCTGTATATTTTTTAATGTGCCTGATGAAGTAGCTATAAAGAGGATTGCAGGTAGATATAACTGTGAGTCTTGTGGAAGCATATATAACAAGTATTACGATAATCCTAAAATTGAAGGCATATGCGATAATTGTGGATCTATTAAGCTACTATTTAGATCTGATGATGACGAAAAAACGGTTTTAGCTAGGATGGAAGAGTATAAAAAAGAAACTTTACCTTTAGTTGAATATTATAAGAAAAAAGGGAGATTCTTTAATATAAATGCTACTGCTAATAAAGAAAAAGTAATTGAAGAAATTGATTTGATTGCAAAAAGAATTTGACTTTATCGGATATTTTTATATTATTCTGATTCTAATTATTTATAAAAATTTGGAGAAATTTTGTGGCAAGGATTGCAGGTGTAAATATTCCAGCAAATAAAAGGTTAGTAATTAGCCTAACATATATTTATGGTATTGGGCTACCTTCTGCTCAAAAAATTTGTAAGGATGCTGGTATCTCAGAAAGTAAAAGGGTTAAGGACTTAGTAGATCAGGAATTAATTACTCTTCGTTCTCTTATAGAAAAAAGTTATCAGGTAGAAGGAGATTTAAGAAGAGAAGTTAGTCTTAATATTAAAAAGAAAAAAGATATGCGTTCCTACGAAGGTTTAAGGCATATTAGAAGGTTGCCAGTTCGTGGTCAGAATACTCATTCTAATGCTAGAACTAGAAAAGGAAAGCGTGTAGCCATTGCTGGGAAAAAACAATAATTTAGGATATAGATAAATGAGTCCGATTAGCAAAATTAAGAAAAAAAAGAAAAACATTTCGCTTGGAGTAGTTCATATTAAAGCTACTTTTAATAACACTATTGTAACTTTTACTGATATTCAGGGCAATGTAATAGCTATATCTACTGCTGGATCACAAGGTTTTAAAGGAGCAAAAAAAGCAACTCCTCATGCTGCGCAGCTAACTGTTGATAGAGCTTCCGAAAATGCTAAAGATAATGGTATGAAAACTGTTTCTGTAAGGGTTAAAGGAGCGGGGTCACAACGTGAAGCGGCTATGAGGGCAGTATTTAGCCAGAATTTTGTTGTGACTTCAATAACTGATGTTTCTGGAGTTGCCCATAACGGTGTTAGACCGCCGAAGAGGAGAAGGGTATAAGTAAGCAACATTAGAGAAAAGGATAAGAATATGCTATCAATAAACAAAAACTGGAATTCGCTCATTAAACCATTGAAAATTATTTGTGCCGATTCCGGTATGGACGATAAAATTAATGTTGCTAATATAGTTGTCGAACCATTAGAACGGGGGTTTGGTTTAACTTTAGGAAATGCTTTGAGGAGGATTCTGCTTTCTTCTTTACAAGGCGCTGCTATTACTGCAATGAAAATTCCAGGAGTGGTACATGAGTTTTCCTCCAAGTCAGGTGTGAAAGAAGATGTTATTGACTTAATCTTGAATGTAAAAAATATAGCAATCAGGATGCATAGTTTAGAGAAAAGAATTATTAGACTTAATGCTAAAGGACCATGTGTTGTGACTGCTGGCATGATAGAGACTTCAAGTGATGTTGAGATATTAAACCCTGATCAAAAAATTTGTACCTTGTCTAAGGATGCTGAACTGGAGATAGAATTTTATTGCGAAACTGGTAGAGGCTACGTTCCTGCTAGTAGTGCCAAAGAAAAAGATTTGCCGATAGGTGTGGTAACTATTGATGCTTTATTTAGCCCGGTGAAAAAAGTATCCTATAAAGTAGAAGATACTCGTGTAGGACAGGTAACTGATTATGATAAATTAATAATGACTGTTGAGACTAATGGCTCTATTACACCAGAGATGGCGATAGCGTTGTCTGCAAGAATTCTCCAAGATCAATTAGATTTGTTTGTCACTTTTGAAGAAGAAGAAGAAGAAAAAGCAGAGGTTTCAAGGGAGCTGGAATTTAATCCTGTTTTACTTAAGAAAGTAAGTCACCTTGAACTTTCTGTTAGATCACAGAATTGTTTGCAAAATGATAATATAGTTTATATCGGAGATCTTGTAATAAAAACAGAAGCAGAGATGTTGAAAACCCAGAATTTTGGGAGAAAGTCTCTTAATGAAATAAAAGAAATTTTATCCAAGTTTAATTTAAAGTTTGGAATGGAAATTCCTGGTTGGCCACCTGAAAATGTTGAAGAGCTAGCCAAAAAATATGAGGACCCATATTAAATGGGGCTTTGTAGGGCAAGTATGGGTGTAATTTAAAGTAGTAATTGTTTAAAATTTTAGCCTTAATTGATAAAAGCTAAATTAAATATAATCTGAGACATTTAGGTATAAAAAATGCGTCATAAGTTAAAAGGAAGAAAACTAAATAGAACAAGTAGTCACCGAATGGCAATGTTTGCAAATATGGCAACATCTTTGATTATGAATGAGCAAATCAAGACTACTGTACCAAAAGCCAAGGAATTAAGGCCTTTTGTCGAAATTTTGGTTACCAAAGCAAAAAAAAGCAGTCTTGCTGTTAGAAGAGAGATTATCTCAAAAATTAAAGATAAGGCAGCCGCCGAGAAATTAATTTCGGTACTAGCTAATAGGTATAAAGAAAGAGCTGGTGGTTATACCAGAATAGTTAAAGCAGGTTTTAGGTATGGTGATGCGGCACCAGTTGCTTATATTGAGTTTGTTGATAGAGATATAAATGCAAAAGGTTGTATGACCCCTAAAATAGAAGAAACAGCAGTACAAGAAACCCAAGAGTAAAAAGAAGCATAAAATTATGGCAAATCACTCATCTACAGAAAAAGCTATAAGAAAAATAGCAAAAAAATCAGCTATTAATAGAAATAGAAGAACAAGAATCAGGACTTATATTAAGAAATCTCTTTTAGCTGTTGAATCTGGTTCAAAAGAAGAAGCTGGTAAAATTTTTATTTCCACCCAATCAGAAATAATGCGTGGAGTATCAAGAGGGTTAATCAAGAAAAATACAGCTTCAAGAAAAGTTAGTCGACTTGCAAAGAAACTAAAATCAATATCTGTTACGACTAAGTCAGAATAGTATAATCAGAGTTTATGGCTTTGTTGCATGAATCTGAATTTAGCTATACCACCCCTTTCCCCAAAATTCAGGTTTAGGCAATGCGCATAGGAATTGGTTTACCAATCTCAAACATTTTGTTTAAAAGTTGGCATTTAATTATCATTTCATTTTTCATATTATCGTCTTCTCTTGATAGAAAATTACTACCAAAAGCAGTTTTAAATCTGAAGAAGGTATTTTCTACCAACTCCCTACGTCCATATTTATTCTTGTTCCTCCATGCATGATATCCTTTATTTTGTTGATACGCAGCACTTTGCTGACGCTCAGTTTTTGCCTTCTCGGCAATAAGGTGATTCGGCGGTCTAATAGTAGGCTTTATGCCTTTTGTACGTATGATTTGATATATGTTTTTACCATCGTACCCCGAGAGTCGGCTAAAACATCTTTTGTCTTGATATTTTTTAGTAATTCTTCTACTTGAGATCTATCGTCTTTGTTGTGATGAGTTATCGTAGCGCCTGTAATAATCCCATTATTCCCAGCAGCTATATGGAGCTTCTTCCAAGTTCTTCGTATATATTGCTTATCGTGTTTGTTTTCTAGCCATTCATTACCGGTATAAGTCTGAATCCCAGTGCTGTCTAAGCATAGGTAATCAAAATCCGTGTCTAGACTACCTAATAAAAACTCAAGATTTAATTTCCTTCCTCGTTTACTCAATGTTGTATAATCGGGACAAGTAAGCGATAGTCCCGTAAGCATAAATATCCAGTTGATAAAACCTTGGCTCTGTCTTAGTTTTAAACTAAATAGATACCTAATTTGTAAACACATCAAAATAGCCTTATCGCTATACCTTCTCTGCCCACCGCGCTTTTTATTACTTCTGCTCTCCTCGTACCAACCGTTGCTTAAATCCGAGGCGATCATAAAATCTATGCGACCTCTATTACGCAAAATATTATTATATTCTGACCAATTAGTAATTTTAAATTTTGAGCCTTTGCGAGATAGGCTAAATGATTTTTTCTTCGGTGACCGCATTCGAATCTATAAGCAATTTTATACGATCATAAGCATACCGGCTTATTAGATATTTCGATAGCTCAATGATTCATGCAACAAAGCCGATCTTGATAGTGAAAAAGCAAGAACCCGCTATGAGCTAGAGGAAAAAGAAGCTGATTTAATGCAGCTTGGCTTGGTAAAAATCAGTAGCAAACGAATAAACAACAGTTTTGCTAGCGATTACATAGGTATAAGAGAATCGGAAGAAGGGAAGTACCTAAAAGGGTATATCGAGGCAAACAAGCGAGTAGTAGAAATAATTCAAACGATTAGTATGTGGCAGCAAAAGGAATTACGGCAAAGCGGGGTGAAACCGGAATTTTGGGAACATGAATCGTGGGATGAATTCAACAACGAGCGAAAAGTGCGCAATCAGTATGCACGGGGCATTATCGGAGGTTACGAAAGATTTGCCGATTTGATAACGCAAACGGGAATGAATTATGCAACGATACTCAAACAAGCGAAAACCTGCGAGGATAATAAATATCAGATAAATAACATAAGTACACAGCTACATATCGAATCGACGAATTATGCGGATCTAGTTAACGGGATTCTAGAGGGCGGATTAGAATTAACTAAAAAATCCTACAACAACCTGAAGCTTGAGATTGCCGAGAATTACGGGAAGATTCAGGAAGCATATCAAAAAATAGAAGAATTAAAAGAAGACGATTTGGATTTAAGGTCTGCAATTGATATTGAAGCAAATTATCGCAAGGTTTTAATGCCTGCATATTTAGGTCGTATTTATAGGGAAGAGCCGTCCGAAGTGCTTTTAAAATATGCAGCGGCGGTAGAAAGGCACGGATTAGAGGAAGCCGTTAGGATGATAGAGGCTAAACCGACAATAATCGGCAAGCTTAAGGGATTCGGGATCGGTAGGTTTAGTTTTAGTAGCACCCGAGACGATGCGGAGGCGAATATAGAGAATATAGGTAAGCGATTAGTTGCATATAGTCGGAGTAGTGATATGGAGGAGAAATTAAGCTTGGAGCTAGCAGATAAGAAGTTTAGCGAGCAGATAGGGTTGCTGGAGGAGGAAATTGAACGATTAAAGAGTTTATTACCGTCGACTCTGGATGAAAAATTCCTCGATAAGGTGGGGAATTTCTTAGTAGATAATAAAAATAACGAAAAAAATGCGCCATTAAGCTTAAATGAAATAAGAGAATCTGAAGAGTTTGAGGCAGTATACATTAAAAATGTTCAAGCTGAGGTGGGAAATGAAACAATAGAAATAACAGATTTACCTGAAAACAAAGGGGAAATTGAACCGGCAGCACAATTTAAGGAAGAGAATCAAAAACCTGAGCAAGTACAAGTAGGGATAGAAGCAAATCAGGTAGTAAAGGGGAGGAAAGTACAAGCAGCAATTGATATTGAAGCAAATAATGATAAAGGGGCTAACGAAGAAAGTTGGGGCTACCTATGAATACAGAAACACGGGTGGAAAACTACTTGGTTATGTTGTTCGGGTTTTAGATAAAGAGGGTAAGAAACAGACATTGCCGGTCAGTTATTGCCATAATACCAAGGCGAACATTAAAAGATGGTGGCTAAAAGGTTTTAGCGATAAGGGGTATAAACCGATATACGGAGCAGAAAAACTTGGTCAATCACCGCTGCAAAGGGTTTTAATTGTTGAGGGTGAGAAGGCCGCTATTGCTGCTACAAAAATCTTTCCGGAACATACTGTAATATCGTGGATGGGTGGCTCTGCGTCGGCAAGCAAGGCGAATTGGAAAGAGCTTGCAGGGAGAGAAGTAACAATTTGGCCGGATAATGACGCAGCAGGAGAAAAGGCAGCAAAAGCAATAATTACTGAAATCAACAAAGTAAACGGCTTCAGAGGAGCGGTAAATATTGTAGATACCCATGCCTTGAATTTGCCTGAGAAGTGGGATCTAGCCGATGAATTACCTGTGCATTTAACACGAAAAGATTTAGCTGTAGCCATCAGTAATGCCAAAGTTCCAGAGAATGAAAACAGGCTTGATAAGGAACTTTCAGATCAGGTAAGAGCGGTGCTTTGCGATAAAGAATTTGGCGATTATGTTAATTACGGCGTAAAAAGAGGAAAGCTTGACTCTGGGCATGATTATCTAGATTTAAAGGATACTCTCTATAGGGAAATGCTCACTGCTTCTACAGTTTCCTTTCTGCAGGAGAATCGTAATACCAAAGAAGCTTTAGAGATGAATGAGCTGCTTAAAGAACCGGTTAAAAACATTCCTGCACTTGCCGGTAATATTCTAGAGATTTACGAGAATAGTAGAAAGAGCCAATATATCAGTAATTTTGATGCTGGTAGACAGACTAACTCCAACAGCAAGGAGCTTGCCGAGCTAAATCCTGCTAAGGGCAAGCTTCATGATGAATTAATGCAGGATTTTGTATGGTTACATCAAAAACAGTCAGGAATGGAGTCGTTAAATAAAGTACATCAGGATAAGCTCGGTCAGGATTTAGCGGGAATCATCAAGAGTCATAGCTTGAGCTATAAAGGCTCTGAGAAAGCCATGAGTGATAGTGATCGCAAAATAGTAGCAGGATAACGCTTACAAACTTATTAATAGCAAGGAATGGGGAGAAGAGCTTAAGAAAGCAGAGCTCGCCCATAAGGAAGAAGTTACTAGAAAAACCAGTGAAAAACTTATCGGTAATGTGATTAGCAAAAATCTTATCCAACTCGATAAGGCTAAAGAAGAAAATACGGAAGTATCTGACTTTAAGGGCAATATATACACTAACAGAGATACAACTGATTTAAAAGCTAGCCATGAAAAAATGGGCAAAGAACTTGAAACTCACCTTGCCAAAGAGCCGGTACGTGATCTGGTTACAAAAGAAAAAGACAAGTATTTGGAAGCTATCAGTATTGAATTAAAAGAGTTAGAGAAATTAGGCATCAAATATGAGAAAGCTAAATTAGAGGAAATACTCAAATCAATGTCATATAAGGAGCGAGAAGAATACGGTAATAAAATACTCGGGGAAGCAGCTAAGAAACATATTGAACCTATATTTAACAAGTATGCTAATGAGCGTGCAAATACCAATAATTTCTAGGAATTCTTAAATGTAGTTGCAAAAGAACAGGAAACCCATATTGATTTAAGGACTAATCATCGTTTTGCCGTTCGTGCATTGGATAAACTTAACGGTGATTTAAAGTTCTCTACCATCACCAGTGATGCCTGTAAAATTAACTCTAACTTTTTAACTAGTAAAGCAATTAGTCTTTTAGGCTATGCTGCAAAAAATCACATTGTAAGCCAAGAAAAAATAATGAAAGAAATAAATGAGCAAGGCGGTGGAATAAAGAGTATATATCATGAAGTTAAATTTAGGTGTGATGCTCACAAAGCTAGGGAGTTAAAAGCTACTCAGGAACAACAGAAAGAAACAGAGAAACAGAACGAAATCAAGATTGATAGAGACCGTGGGATTAGCTTATAGGGGCTAAGCTGGGAAACTCCGAATGCTATTGTGGCCTCCTTTAGGAATTAGGTAGTTCACGATTAAATAATAAGAGAAACACCTGCTAATTTAGCTGCTTGTTTAAGCTTTTCATCAAAAGTAGCTAAATAGGCCAAGCCTCAAAGATAATTCTAAGTAGCAGGCATCATATAAACTTAAATTATATCTTTCTGCTAGCTCTATTGTCTCGTTCCAGACATGTTTAGAAATGGATTGATCAATAGTAATAGGTAATTCGTTTAAAGCGTATAAAGCACTTTGTCTTTGTTCTTTAGTAATACGTTTGCGCCGTTCACTTGTTAATAATACATTGGCTACTTCTAATTGCCATATTATCGGAACTATTACGCCTATTTCACTAATTTTATTTAAAATATCTAAAGATATTGAAGGCTTTTCATCATCCATAAACCATGAAATAGTAACAGAACAATCAAGTACAATGGAGGACATGGTTAACGCCTCCCCTCATCTTTGTAACTTTTCCATTCATTCCAATTAAACTTACCTAATTGCATTGATTTGGCTAAATTTCGTATACGCAATATTGTTGATTGTATTACTTCTTTATCAGATGTCTTTTCTATAGGAACAATTTTGGCTACATTTTTACCTCTTCTGGAAATAATAACCTCTTCTCCCGCCATAACTTTGCTTATAATTTTTGTAAAATGTGTTTTAGCTTCAAAAGTACCTACGGATTTCTTCATTTTTCTAACTAGCTAGTTAATATACTAGTTATATAATAAAAAATATTTTATATCAATAAGAAACATGGGATTCCAGCCCCATTCGTTTGACATACTCCCCATGTCTAAAGAGATGCTGATGATAGTGTGCCACGAGCACAAAGGAGAATTTTATGAAGCCAAAATAATAATTTGAATTTGTGTGTAACTATATAAAAGATGGAGGTCGGCCCTCCGAAATCGTTTTACAGGAAAAGATTTCAAACCACTCTAAGCTGCTGTAGTCAAAAGCTATGGTGGTGAGCGTTAGAGAAAAGGTGTCTAACAAGATATCAGGTAAGATTCAGGGAGATGAAGCGATTGAACCACTGCTGAAGTGTCGAAAGCGTATAGATGAGATCAAAACCGAGGAGAAGTCGTTGCTTCGGGATAAATTTAGCGGAAACCTGTTTACTGGCTAAGTGATCTCCGGCATAGAGGTGGCATGAACTTGAATCAGGCTTTTATATGGAACGTGGGAACCTGTGTACTAATGCTAAGGGAGAAATCCAAGTGGAAGCACCATAAGGATCAGAGTACCAATGTAGTATATAGGGGCGGATTAACTCGTAGTAGTTATGAAGGTGTTGAAAGACACTGGAGCGAAGGGGTTGAATTATCCGTCTTATTTGTTAATCAACTACCAAAAGGTGGGAGGAGTTAAATTGAGTAAGACAAAATCATTTTGTATTTCTAAGAAAAGCGTAATGGCAGCTTGGGAAAAAGTCAAAGACAATAAAGGAACTTATGGAGTAGATTTAGAATCTATAGCAGATTTTGAATCAAATCTAAAAGACAATCTTTACAAGTTATGGAATCGAATGTCATCTGGTAGCTATTTTCCACCAGCTGTAAGAGGTGTGGAAATACCTAAAAGAGATGGTAGCAAAAGTCATCGCTTGTTATCAATTCCAACTGTATCAGATCGAGTGGCGCAAGCTGTGGTTAAAAGCCATTTAGAGCCTATAGTAGAACCGATATTTCATGAAGATTCCTACGGGTATAGAACTGGGAAATCGGCTCTAGATGCAGTTGGAGTAGCAAGAGAGAGATGCTGGAGAAATGATTGGTGTATTGATTTGGATATCAAAAGTTTTTTCGATACTGTAGATCACCAACTCGTAATGAAAGCAATAAGATTCCATACTGAAGAGAAGTGGATTCATCTTTATGTTGAAAGGTGGTTAAAAGCCCCGATTCAAAAAGAAGATGGGACATTGATTGAAAGAAATGCTGGAATTTCGCAAGGTGGAGTAGCTAGTCCTTTGATGTCTAATATATTCATGCATTATGCATTTGACGAATGGATGAAGAGACAATTTCCAGAAATAAAGTTCGAACGTTACGTGGATGATGCGCTGGTGCATTGCAGTTCCAAAAAGTTAGCGGAAAAAGTACTGGAGGCAATTAGAGCCAGATTAAGAGAATGTGGTCTTGAATTGCATTCAGATAAAACGAAAATAGTGTATTGCAAAGATGTCGATCGAAAAGACTCACATGAGTATGAAAACTTTGACTTTCTAGGTTATACATTTCGCCCCAGACTATCAAAGAATAAGAAAGGGAAGATGTTTGTAAACTTTACACCCGCAATCAGTCAGAAAGCTGCAAGTCGTATCAAGAAAGAGATACGGAGCTGGAAGCTACATTTGCGAAGCGATAAGAACATAGGAGACTTAGCGAGAATGTTTAACTCTATAGTACAGGGTTGGATAAATTATTATGGAAGATATTATAAATCAGCCATGTATCCATACCTGAGAAATATAGAGCAATATCTAACTCGATGGGTAATGAGGAAATACAAAAGATATCAAGGTCATAAACGACGAGCGAGGAAATGGTTAGGTTGCGTTAGAAAGCGAGAACCAAAACTATTTGTTCATTGGAGGATAGGTCTTGGATCGCCGATTGGATAATGGGAGCGGTGTAAGCTGAGAGGTTTACGCACCGTTCTGCGAGAGACTAGCGGGGAAGTTCCTCTGGTCTACTCTCCCCCCTACTAAAACTTTCTGGGATTCTTCTTGTCGTTTTTCCTCAATCCCTGTAATACCTTAACGTTATCGGTACCCCATAGCGATACATCACGGCTTATTAGATATTTCGATAGCTCAATGATTCATGCAACAAAGCCTATCTTTACAGAGCTTTGGAATCGCTGCCTTTTTATAGATTAGCTGTGGCGTATTTTTATGGTATAGATTATGTAATTAAAGTTTTCATTGTTTTTCCAATTTCCGCTGGAGATTTTGAAATTTTTATACCAGCCATTTTAAGGGCTTCAAATTTATCTTCTGCAGAACCCCTGCCTCCAGAGATTATGGCTCCAGCATGACCCATTCTTTTTCCGGGAGGAGCAGTTACCCCTGCAATAAAACCGACTATTGGTTTTTTTATTTTAGATGTTTTGACAAATTCAGCTGCTTCTTCTTCAGCCGAGCCACCAATTTCGCCTATCATAATAATTCCTTGGGTTTGCTCATCCTTAAGAAACATATCTAAGCAATCAATAAAACTAGTACCGTTTATTGGATCTCCGCCGATCCCAACACATGTGGATTGTCCTAGGCCTTCAGCTGTTGTTTGTGCTACTGCTTCATAAGTTAAAGTACCTGATCGTGAAACTATGCCGATTCTACCCTTTCTGTGTATATGACCGGGCATGATACCTATTTTGCATTCGCCTGGTGTTATTACTCCTGGACAATTAGGGCCTATTAACCTTGTTTTTGAACCCACTAATGCTCTTTTAACCTTAAGCATGTCAATAGTAGGTATACCTTCGGTGATACAGATTACTAACTCAATTTCTGACGCTATTGCCTCTAAAATCGAATCAGCTGCAAACGGTGGGGGAACATAAATAACACTTGCATTAGCTCCAGTTCTATCGATTGCTTCCTGTACGGTGTTGTATACAGGTAGATCAAGATGAGTTTGACCGCCTTTGCCAGGGGTAACTCCGCCTACCATCTTCGTGCCGTACTCAAGGGCTTGAGCTGAATGAAATGTACCTTGAGAGCCGGTGAAGCCCTGGCATATTACTTTTGTTTCTTTATTAATTAATATCGACATTGTATTTATCCTTATATAGCTTTTACTATTTTTTCAGCAGCATCAGCTAAATCATCCGCTGCAATTATTTTTAAACCCGAATTTGCTAATATCTTCTTTCCAAGTTCAAAATTTGTTCCCGCTAACCTAACTACAAGGGGTACATCTAACTGGACATCTTTTGCTGCGGCAATTATTCCTTCTGCAATAATATCGCAGCGCATAATGCCTCCGAATATATTAACTAATATTCCCTTTACCGCTTTATCTGAGATGATAATTTTAAAAGCTTCGGTAACTCTTTCTTTGTCAGCTCCACCTCCTACATCCAAGAAATTAGCAGGTGATGCTCCATATAATTTTATGATATCCATGGTAGCCATTGCAAGGCCTGCCCCATTTACCATACAGCCGATGTTGCCGTCCATTCTCACATAATTTAAATCAGCTCGGCTGGCTCTAGTTTCCAAAGGGTCTTCCTCGTCCTCATCTCTGAGCATAGCAATGTCCGGATGTCTAAACAAACCATTATCATCAAAATTGATTTTTGCATCAAGAGCAAGTAAATTTCCTTCTGTAGTAGCTACTAGAGGGTTTATTTCTATTTGCGAAGCATCAGTTCCTATAAATGCATTGTAAGTTGCTTCGGCAATTTTCATCATTTGTTTTGCCTGATCCCCTGAAAAGCCCAGCCTAAAAGCTATGCTGCGGCAATGAAAAGGTTGAATTCCCATGACCGGATCTACTGATATTTTTATTATTTTTTCTGGATGATGTAATGCTACTTCCTCGATATCTACACCTCCTTCTGTAGAAGCCATAAAAGTGATTTTGCTGGTTGCTCTATCCAGAACTACGCTAAAATAATATTCTTTAGAAATGTTGCAACCTGATTCTACGTAAACCCTTTTTACTATCTGACCGGATGGCCCTGTTTGATGAGTGACTAATTTTATTCCCATCATATTATGAGCGATTTTTCTTGCCTCATCTTTATTTGTGACTACCTTAACACCTCCTGCTTTGCCACGTCCTCCTGCATGAATTTGGGCCTTAACAACATAAATATCAGCGTTAAAATTATCTAATAAATTGTCAATATCACCAGCTTTTAAGGCAACAATTCCATGAGAAGTTGGTACACCATATTTGTTCAACACTTGTTTTGCTTGGTATTCGTGAATATTCATTTTTAATAACTTTATTTATATTATCTACTCTAAAAACCAATTTTATATATAGGAACAATAAATTGCAAAATAAAAGAGGAAAGCTTTTTGCTTACCTAACTTTTTATCACGACGGTATGTGCTATTTTATCGTGCGTAGCTTGGCCGGTTTTGCTTATAAGCATATTAAAAATGCCGATAATTATAGTAATATAACCGCAGAACCTTTTACAAAGTCGATAAATAGAAGGCCTAGAATAATCGCTAGCATCAACAATTTTCATACGCATAATCATTTTCCCTGGTGTTGCTCCAAACTTGTGCCAAAAGAAAACGAAATATATACCCATAAATAAAGTATTTAATATGAATAATACTGCCATATAACCAAAAAACCGCATGGCAGAAATATAAGAAGCAAATTCCGGCATCTTTACTGCTTCTAGCATTGTCTGGGTATTATGAATATCAATGGAAAAATCTACAAAAAATTGGTAAAAGGCATAGATAAAAACGTAGCGGGAAATAATATTCATTACCGGAGTTAAAACAATTGACAAGATTACTAAATCTATAGTCATCGAAAAAAGCCGTGGTATAAATTTAGGATATGCTATTTGTTTTTTCATCGAATATATATTTATAACAGTCTAGTTCTTTTTTGTAGCAAAACCAATTAACTTAAGCAATCTAAAAGTAAAAAATACCGTAAGTAGGCTGCTAAGTAATAAACCAAGTGAGATATTTAGCAATGTCCCGTTATAAATATAACTCGTAAATGCTATAAATAATGCGCAAAGTAAGGATCGAGATGCCATTATGGTTGAAGATGCCGTGCCTCTGATCTCAGGAAAAATATCTAAGGATTTAGTAAAAATGATGGGATAAGTTATTGCCGCTCCAATTGAATATATAGTCATGAAGCTTGTTGTCAAAAAAGGTGATTTGGGAAATAACAATCCTACCAATAAGCCAAATACTCCCGCAAAGAAAAGTAAAATAGTTCCATAGACTACACAAGTCTTTTCTCCGAGGTAAGAAGTGATACGCCCGGAATACATGCTAAACATAGAAAATATAGCAATTATGATCCCTTGGTTAATAGCATAATACATGATTGGTAGGTTATAAGTTTCAATATATAAAAAGGGTGCGCAGGCAATAAAACTCATATATCCGCTATAAGTTAAGCTGGGAGTTAAGGAAGCATATAAGAACCTTTTGTCAGTAGCTAAAATATAAAAATTTTTAGCTATAGTTCTTATTTCTAAAGGTTTTTTGTCTTTCTTTGTTTCTGGTAACTGGAAATAAAGCATAACCCAAGAGATAAGAGAAACTAAGGCTATTACGAAGTAATTACCTCTAAAGCCTACTAAATTATTGATAAATCCTCCGGCTATAGGAGCAATAGACATAAAAACAGTAATCAAGGAATTCATAACTCCAATTAATTTAGCAGCCTTTTCTGTTTCATAAACATCCGCAATCATTGCAAACACAACCACGGCAGATGTGCTTGCCCCAAACCCTTGAATAAATCTTGCGATAAGTAATGATTCAATACTATCTGCAACTACACAAAATATTGCTCCTATTAACATGATTGCATTACCAATCAGCATTACATTTCTTCTTCCGTAAGAATCAGATAAAGGGCCGTAGACAACACTTGAGAGACAAAATCCAAAAAAATTGACAGCGATAGTCATTTGAGTTAGACCGTCTGAAATGTCAAAATAATCGGAAATATCAGGAAAACTTGGGACTGAGATATCAATTTCAATGCAACATGTAAGTAAGGAGATAACAAACAAAAACGGTAAATTTGGAGTCATGCTTTTAATATTAATACTGTGTTTATATAGCGGTTTATAATTAGTTAAAACTAATTTTAACTAGACGAAAGCAAAAAATAAGGAGTTTTAATTATTTGTTCTAGGGAACTTAAAAATCAGATAAGACTAGAAAACTGGACATAACGTTAATGCCTAAATTATTTTATTGAGCTCTATGAGTTATTGAATCACCTAATCACGGATGGGTTATTCTAAATTAAATTATAAAAATAGTCAAACTAGTTCTTCTAGTTTACTGTTTAAAATATACTTCGGGTAAGTGTCCGGTCGTTATGGATACCCCTTAAGTATTGTGCTATAAAAATTGTAATTGCCAACAATCAAAAAAACTCTAACTTCGACGAATTACAGTTCTTCCATTCATATAAGGTACTAAAACTTCAGGAATAGTTATAGACCCATCTTCATTTTGGTAATTTTCAAGTACGGCAACTAATGTTCTGCCTACAGCAAGACCTGATCCATTTAAAGTGTGAACGAATTGAGTTTCTTTAGCATTGATTTCTTTGTAGCGAGCTCTCATTCTTCGTGCCTGGAAATCACCGCAATTGGATATACTAGATATCTCCCTATATTTATTTTGGCCTGGAAGCCATACTTCTATATCATAAGTTTTCTTTGCATGAAATCCCATATCACCAGTGCAAAGCAGCATTACTCTATAAGGAATATCGAGCCTTTTTAAAATCTCTTCGGCAGCATTAAGCATATACTCATGTTCAAATTCTGATTCCTCAGGAGTAGTAATTGTTACAAGCTCTACTTTACCGAATTGATGGTTTCTAATCATTCCTCTAGTATCTTTTCCGGCACTTCCGGCTTCTGATCTATAACAGTTCGTATAAGCTACATATCTAATTGGCAATTCTTCCCGTTGTAAAATGCTATCTGCTACCATATTTGTTAGTGGCACCTCTCCGGTAGGGATAAGCCTGAATTTATTATCGCTAGTTATATATGATTCGTCAGCTAGCTTTGGTAATTGAGCCGTATTATACATAGCCTCAGGTCTAACTAATGTCGGCGGAGAAATTTCTTCAAATCCGAAATCTGTAGTATGAGTATCTAGCATAAAATTGAATAAAGCACGTTCTAAAGTTGCTAATTGTCCCTTGAGAGTAACGAACCTACTGCCTGAAATTTTAGCTGTCTGTTCGAAATCCATCATGCCTAGATCCAGTCCCAGATCAAAATGTTCCTTAGCCCACTTGTTTTCAATAGGTTTTTTAAAATCACGAATGAATTTGTTCATACTCTCATCTACCCCATAAGGAACATCAGGAGCTGGTAAGTTAGGAACTGTATCTAGTATCTCTTTTAATTTATCACCATTTGTTATTGATTTACCTAGCTCAGCTAGTTTATCATTAATATGCTCTACATCCCTTTTTATGTCTTCGAATTCTCTGGATGCTTTGCCCTTTAAACTAGCGAGTTTTTTTGATTTCTTATTTTTTGCTTGCTGGAATTCCTGGACAAGAGTAATTAGTTGTCTTTTTTCCTCATCTAATTTAATAATTTCTTCAGTATTAACTTCTACTCCTCTTTTTAAGAGTAAATCATTAAATTCTTCTTTATTTTCTCTAATCCACTTAATATCCAGCATTTTTTTTACTCCTATTTTCGATGAGGTTACATATTACAATTGAAATTTCATATAATAGAATCAATGGTATTGCAAGGGATATCTGACTTAGAACATCCGGTGGGGTCAGAATAGCTGCGATAATAAAAATTATTACAATAGCTAACCTTCTTTTATTTCGTAAGCCTTGAGCTGAAACCAATTCTAATACGCTTAATATCAACATTATTACAGGAAGCTCAAAGGCCAAACCAAAGGCTGTAATAAGCTGCATTACTACAGTTAAATATTCGCTAATGCGAGCTTCTAGAATAATCGGCATGCTTGAGTCTAGATTTTCAAAACTTAAAAAGAATTGCCAGGCATTGGGCATTACTAAATAGAAAACAAAAACCCCACCAAGGTAAAATAATAAGGGTGATATTACTAACGTAGGTAAGATAATAGTTTTTTCATTTTTTAATAACCCGGGAGATATAAACCTATATAGCTGATACGATATAACCGGAATTATTATCAAAAATGCAGCCCACAAACTAAGTTTTAAATATGTAAAAAAAGCTTCAGTCATTCCGGTGTAAATTACTTTTCTTTTATGATTACTTGTTACTTCTGCTAAAGGACTCAAAATAAAGTTATATATGTAATTACTGAAATAATAGCAAAATATAAAGGCGCAAATAAAGAAAGCGATAATTATAAAAAAACGCTTTTTGAGTTCTAAAAAATGCTCCTTAAGGGTGTATTTTTCCATTATTTAAGTAGTGATGTAAAACATTGTTTAAGTATCCATTTTTTGAGTGTCTTGCAGCTTTATCTAAATTTTTATTTACGGGAGTTAAACTTACTTATCTAGTAGTTAATGTCCTCTCCCTTTTTTCTTTTTATGTTGTCTATAATTTCCTGGCTTGTTTCCAGGTTTGCTTCTGGTTTTGGCAATTTAATCGATTGAAGGGTATTTTTAGGTAATAGAGCAAGTGATTCTTTTAATAATATTTCCAGATATTCGGTAGTTTTGGAATTATTAAGCCAATCCGGATATTTTTCAGCATTAAGATTAGATATTATCTCTTCACCATTTTCTGCTTTCAAATATGCTCCTGAAGAAAAAATAGCCGTTAATGCAAATATTACGGTAGAAATTATTAATCCTCTAAAAAAACCGGCAATAGTGCCTAAAGTGCGATCAAAAAATCCTCTACTGATTGTACTAAGTACATCACTAACTTTTGATGTGATAGAAGTTAAAATAAATAAAGAGCAAACATAAGATATAGAGCCGCTAAGAATTGATAACAGTAGTTCATTCTCAACGTGTTTTGCAAGGGCAATTTGTACATATGGAAACAGAAAAATTGCAGCAGCAATAGAGACTACAAAACCTGCGAGATTTATAGCCATACCAAGTAAGCCTTTATATAAACCCATAATTGTTGAAATAGCAATTACAGTGAAAACGGCAATATCAAAAATAGTAAACATCATATAAGTATTATAGCTTTAGAACGGTGTTCTCTGTAATGACATAGTCAAACTTTGTGTCATGTTTTTCAATTGGTAAAGATTCTAACAGATATTTATCAAAACATACACCTATTTTGGTTGTTGGAGTATTAATTATCAGTCTAGAGAAATACTTGTCGTAACATCCGGAGCCAAAACCAAGCCTATAACCTTTTTGGCAGTAAGCTAAACCCGGTACGATAACTATACTTGGAACTAAAATAGTATCCGAAGGGGGATGTTTAATGCCCTTTGACTCTTTTTCTAGGACCATACTTTTGTGATAATGGACAAATTCTATTTTGTCACCATTTATTTTAGGCAAGCAAAATACCCAATTATTATCTAAAAGGCTAGTTAAATCTGGTTCACCTTTAAGGGGTAAATATAAGCCTATAGGATTTGCAGCACTAAATATTTCGAAATTGTCAGTTTCAACCTCAGTAGAGTCCCTGTCCTTATTTGATAAATTTTTATATAAGGCACTGATCGCTAATTTAGTATTTTCTACAATTAATTTGTTTTCTGCCAAGAATTTATCTCGGTCAAATAAAGTTCTCTCTGCTAAAATTTTTTTTCTAAGAGAATGCTTTAAATACATAGGTTACCTTTATGTGTTTTGAGCTGTAAAAAAATATATAAATTTTTAAATGCCATATAAGGTTTTCTTTACAAGTTTAAGTATTATCAACAACTAATGGTTTTATAAATTCTGTAGAATTTTTATTAGCTACCAGAAGTTGGCCATTTTTAAAAATAATCAGTATATTTTTTAAATCAATAGCTATGGTTTTTTCAGCATCAGAATTAATATAAGAATCCTTAACGTTATGAGTAACTACTACACCTTGCCCTTTGACGGGAGTTGGTTGGTTAGTAGTTTTATCAAGATTCCACATGCTCTCCCAAGTACCAAGGTCATTCCATCTAAAATTAGCTTTAACAAGTGCAATTTTCTGTAATCTTTCGGAAATTGCGTTATCAAAAGAAACTGAAGGGAGGTTATTATATGCTTTTTTATCTAATTTAAGTATATTCTTTGTAGACAAATTTTATAGTGGACTGAAAAATCAAGACAAATTTTTGTAGATTTTGTTTCCTATTATCATGCTGCATTTTGTAATGCATTGAGATAAACATCCATAGGTTTTTTATAACCAATACTAGAATGAAATCTTCTATTATTATATTTATCTACATATATGTTAATCCCCTCCCTAAGTTCTGAGATATTGTTAAATTCATTTATAAATATACAATTATATTTTAGAGTCTTAAAAAATCTCTCCATAACAATGTTATCGATGCTTCTGCCTTTACCGTTCATAGAGATTTGTATACCGTATTTCTCGAGTATTTTTATATGTTCTGAGCCGGTATACTGACTACCTTGATCACTATTGAATATCAGCGGAGGTGGGTACTTACTAAGAGCGTCTTCTAAAATACTCGTTACAAGGCTTGCATCCATTGAATTTGACAGTTTATAACTCAATATAGCTTTACTGTGCCAATCTATAATTGCTGCCATATACATAAAGCCTATCGGGGTTCTAATGTATGTTATATCCCCGCTCCATACTTCATTTGATCTTGGTACGTATACAGACCGACTACCGTTATATATTTGCCAATAAGGCTCAAGGAGATATGGATATATCTTATGATCTTTATTCTGCATAGAGATAGATTTCTTTTTCTTTGGATAAATAGCCTCTATACCCATAATACCCATGTATTTGAGAGTACGATCTCTACCAATATTTAATCCTTCCTCTAATAAAGATTTATAAATAAAACGATAACCATACTCTGGATTATCTGTATATATTTCATCTATTCTATCCATAATCTTTTTGTTGTATAAGCTCATTATTTGGGGCTGATAATAAAGCATAGATCTATTTATCTTCAATAATTCGCATTGTCTTGCCATTGATAATTCTTTCAGCTTGGAATCGACAAGATCTCGTTTATTTGCTATATCCAAGCCGTTTAGCTTTCCCAACGCCCAGTCCCTCTCTATTGTAGCCTTCCCCAGAGCTTTTGCTAATTCATCATTTTGAGATTTTAACTCCTCAATTTCTGTTTTGTACTCACTGACTACTTTTGCCGGCTCAAAAGCCATTGATGCATTACTTAAAAAATGCTTCTTCCAATTTTGAATAGTCTTTGGAGTAATTTCATATTTCTTTGATAATTGAGATATAGTTACCTCCGATTCTAGTAATTCCAACACTACTTTAGTTTTATATTCTGCACTGAAATTTTTAATATGATTTTTTGTCATATATTTAAATTATGTTTCTTTTAATTTTATATCTTTTGCGAAACAAAACTATTGATTTTACTGTCTGACTTCTTCAGTCCACTATATTTGAATTAAATATTATCGATAAGTTTCTATTTATTATGGGGATAAATTGCTTTGTTAACTTAAAAATATAATCAATATTGAAAACATAAATCCCTGAATTCCAAAAATATTCTGGTAGGGCAGTTAATTTTTTAGCTAATTCTTTATCGGGTTTTTCTATAAATTTAGTTCCTAAATACACATCCTTATTTATTTGTTGTTTTGCTTTTATATAACCGAAATTTATGTTAGGGGAGGTTGGAGGCACACCTATTACACTAAATTTATACTTTTTAGTGGCTTTTAAGGCTATATTTAAACTGTCTCTATAATTTAACCAGTCCTCGATGCGATGATCTGATGGAATAAGAATTATAGTATCATAGCCTTGTTGTTTTGCGTAGTATGATGCCGCTAACGCACATATAGCTGTATTTTTTGAATCAGGTTCAAAAATTATTTTAGCCGGTACATTTATTTCTTTTAACTGCTTAACTACAATTTCTTGATTATTAATATTGGCAACTATTAAAGGCTTCCCCAAATAGCTATTACGGATTATCGTGTTTTGGAATAAACTTAAATTGGCAAAATTTTTTATAAATTGTTTCGGTCTTGTTTTTTGAGATAATGGCCATAGGCGAGATCCATTTCCTCCTGCTAATATAACTGATTGTACTTTCATTTATTTTTATTATAACTTTTAGTGTGTGGTATTTATAGTAACTAATAGTTGTTAATGTCAACTTATAGTTATAATAAAATATCAATATAAATGGGACTAAAAATTTACATGTGGCATATTTGCTAATTTTATATTTGAAAGTTAACTACTTCTCAATAGTTATAGAGATTAATAAAAATTATAAGGATCTATGTCTATTTTGACCTGGAAGGATGACGGGATTTTACAATTGGAAAACCATAGAGAGATATATTTCTGGATATTAAAATTCCTTTCAGAAATTATTAATATTCTATATCTATAACGGTCGGACAGCTTAAATATTAGGGCTTCAGCTGGTCCTAGTATTCTTGCTGAGCTAATAGGGGCTTTTTGAACTATATAATTTGCTATAGATAATGTTTTTTCCAGATATTTGCCTGCCACATTAATAACTGCCATTTTTGTAAACGGGGGCATTTTTGCCTCTTTTCGAGATAGCATCTCCATTTCAATAAATTCTTCTTCTTTACCTTGGGCGAGGGCGGTTAGGGCTTTGTTTTCAGGAAAATAGCTCTGTAATAGCATTTTCCCTTTAATCGTTTTAGTTCTGCCAGCCCGTCCTCCTACCTGATGAAGTAATTGAAATGTTTTTTCTACGGATTTTAGGTCTCCTCCCAGGAATCCAAGATCTGCATCAATTACACCTACTAAAGAAAGTTTTGGAAAGTGATAACCTTTTGTAACGATCTGCGTGCCGATTAATATATCAATATTACCGGTTTCCATTTCATTTAATAGAGTTTGGATTTGATTTATTTTTGTAGTTTGGTCTTTGCTTATTACTTTTATCCGTGAATCTGGAAATAACTTTTTTACCTCTTCCTCAATTCTTTCAACTCCTGGTCCACATAAGATTAACGAATTATCTTCGTGACATTCAGGACAAATGTCATAAATTTTACCCACACTACCGCAATGGTGGCATTCTATTAATTTTCTACTTTTATGGACCACCATTGATGCCGAGCATTTACTGCACTGAAATCTATAACCACAAGTTTTACATAAGATTAATGGCGCATATCCACGTCTGTTTAAAAAAAGTAAACACTGATTCCCTTGCCCTAGCGTTGTGTTAATGGCGCTAACTAATGGCTTTGAAAGCCAGCTATTTTGCTCTAACTCAATTCTCCGCATATCTATAATTTCTACTTGTGGTAAGCTGGCATCGCTGAAACGGCTTTTAAGCTCCACCATTGAATATTTTTCCTGCTGGACGTTATAAATAGTTTCAATCGAAGGGGTTGCTGAAACTAAAATTACTGAAGCACCTAATAAATTAGCTTTTAATACCGCCATGTCACGGGCATTATATAAAACTCCCTCGCCTTGTTTGTAAGAAGCGTCATGTTCTTCATCTACTACAATTAGTGTCAGGTTCTTATAGGGTAAAAACAAGCTACTTCTAGCTCCTATTACAACTTGGGTTGAACCGCTTAATATACCCTGCATAATCTTTTTTTTGCGAGCTTTACTAATGGTCGAATTCCACACAACTGGTTTAAAACCAAAACGTTCTGTAAAACGTTTTATTATTTGTGAGCTTAGCGAAATTTCTGGGAGCATTATTAACGATTGTTTTCCCTTTTTGATTGTTTCAGCTACTAAATGGAAATATACTTCCGTTTTCCCTGAACCGGTTACTCCTTTTAATAACACAGGTTTTGTGGTTACTTTTATAAAATCTAAGGTACTAGCTTGTTCTTCCGATAAATTGGGTAAGGAATGTTCCCCGGAAAATCCTTCACTTTTGGTTTGGAAAACTTCTAGATTTATATCAAAAGGGATAACAAGTTTAGCAATAGAACCAAGTGAAGCTAGGTAATAGCTACTTGCTTTTTTGATTAGTTCAATGTTAGCCAGACCAATATTTTTATAATTGTTATCAGCGGGATTTAAAGTTAGATCGATTATTTTAAGCTTCTTATCACTAGAGGAGCAATTTGTTTCCCAAACTACTCCGGTTATGTTTCTACTGCGAAAAGGAACGATAATTAAATCTCCTACTTCTATGTTAATATCTTTGGAGATCTTATAATCTAAAGGAAATAAGCCGGCTTTAGGGATCAGAACTTTTATTATCTGCACGATAAATTATTTCTATATAAAATTATTAATCTAACCTATCTTTAAAAGAGGAAATTGAAAAGTAAAATAAATAGTCTTAAGAGAAAGTCTAGAAAGTTTTATAAGCTGATTTTTCTGCATGCTCAACATATAAAATAGATATTTAAATAAAAAAACTCTAGACCCGGTAAAAAACTTTTGTTATAAGGAGTGGAGTTCAATTATTCTGTATTCCTAAAGTGGTCTTTGCGGAGTAATTTTTTCTTATTCCTCGGTAGCTCAGTGGTAGAGCAAACGGCTGTTAACCGTTCGGTCGCTGGTTCGAATCCGGCCCGAGGAGCCATTTTTTGTTCGATAAAACCTGACTAAATCCAAGAACCATTTTAGAACACTACGAGTTAGAGCAATATATTTTCTTATAATATAAATATTGCTAAAACTCCTTTAGAGTTAGCTTTATGGTAGAAAATAAGGGAAGATACCCATTTATATATACTACTTATGCACAGGACAGGTGTATATTATGGAGTATAGGGAATTACAAAAGTAAAACTAGAACCGTTTTTACCGTCACTTTCACACCAGATTTGGCCTTTATGAGCTTCAATAACTTTTTTGCATAAAGCAAGTCCTAGTCCTCGGCCACCGGAAGGTGTCTTTGTTCTGGAGCTAACCATAAAAGTGCCAAAGATATGATGGAGTTCTTGTGGGGGGATTCCTAATCCTTCATCAGTAATATTGAACTTAACCAAATTTTCTTCCTTTCTGAAGGAAACGGTAATAGTTCCCTCAGGGCTGTACGAAATAGCATTAGTAATTAAATTATCGAGCGTTGAAGTTATATAATGCTTATCACAATTAACCATTAGATTATCTTGTATGTCATAGATAAATTCGAGCTCTTTATCATTTAAATAGATTTTCCTACAAATCTCCGATCGTTGATAGATAAGCTCACTTAAATTTACTTTTGTACAGCTAAGCTCATAAGTGAGACTTTTAAGTTTTGATAAATCAACCATATTATTTACAAGGCTTACAAGGCGTTCAGAGCTTTCTGCTATTTCCTTGATTGCACTTCGCCTTTGTTGTTCAGTGAATTTATCATAATTATCCCATAGAACTTGACCTATACTAGTAATACCGGTGACAGGGGTACGAATTTCATGTTGAAGGTTTCGTAAGAATTCGTCCTTGAGTTCCTGCGACTTAATTAGCTCCAATTTTTGGTCATCTAATTTATTATCTAATTTGCTAACTTTAAGTTCAGTTATTTTATTCTCTTCTTGTTTTTGTTTAAAGAAGGAGAGTAATAAGACACTTATCAGCAGTAAAGAATAAGTGATTTGTAATTGCAAATTATCTGTATGATCATTTAAAGAGCTTATATTCATATACATTTCGCAATATTGTACAGCAATTGCTACTCCTATTATGGTAAATAATATAGCTGTTTGCCATCTTATCAAAATTGCTATAGCAGTTAAACTTGCCATTAATATAATAGCATGTAGTTGATTAAATTGACCTGCTATAGCTAATACGCTATTACAGAAAGCTAAATTATAAAATACCGCTATATTCCATAAAAGAGAGGTAAAGGCTTTATTTGCAAACTTTTCTGACCATAATGGATAAGTAATAAACATAGTCGATAAAATAAGTGCTAAATAATATATTGGATTTAGTATCAAGCTATATTCATTCTGAACAGTTTTAGGTAATGAGTAAACGCTAGATGATATTATTAATACACAAAATAACCCAAAATAGACAAAAATTCTTTTTTCTCTCGGGGTGTTGTTCTGACAAAATGTAATTAAATTGAAGTTCTTTATTGATTGGATAAATTGGTATCTTTTTCTTGCTCTTTCTGCTCTCAAAGAATCTAATGAAGGGGTATCTTTTACCCCTCTCCATCCCCCTTGTTCGCGAAGTATATAGTGACTACCTATAAAAAATATTGCATTAGCAACCATTCCAGGCACTATGCTATCGATTTCAGAGAAAAACTTAAAATACATTACAGTAATAAAGCCTGCTGTCATACCTATTAAAACTGCTCTGCTTGAGCTCCGGAAACCAAAAATAGCTAATATTAAAGGTACCGATACTATTGGCATATAAAAGCTATATGTAGCTAGGACGAGCTCAAGTAAGTTATTTAAAAATAAGCTTAGTAGTAAAGCGAAAATGCCTATTAAGAAAGCAGCAATACGTACAAATAATAGGTGTTTTCTTTCTGTTAATTTTAAGTTCATGGTTTCTGAAATGTCATAAGCAAATAATACAGCAGAGGAATTAATATAACTATCTGCTGTAGACATTATCATTGCCATGATTCCCATGATAAAAAGTCCTTTAAAACCATTAGTAAGGTAATGGTTTACAATGTAAGGTATAACGTTACCTGAATCTAAAGGTGGAGCATTATCTGCTATTAACATAACACCGATAAAGGTATTGACAATAAGATCACAAATAATAACAAAAAAACCAGCAATAATGAAAGATTTAGAAACTTGGATAGTGTTCCTTGCCATTGAGATTCTTTGAAAAACCGCTGAATCAATGCCGGGTATCATAAAAAAGAGAAATAAAAATAAAATATTCAAAAAATTAGGGTCGTGATAGTCAAATACTGCATGATAATTAAATGAAGGGTGTTGATTTATAGAATTAAATACTGTTTCGGCCTCAGGTAATGCAGACCAAATGACAAAAGCTATTATCGGCATTACTACACCGAAAGCAAAAAACTGAATCATATCTGTAAAAGTAACTGACTTAATTCCTCCAAAGGTAGAATAAGTAATAATTATCAAGCTACTTGCCGCTATTGCATATATTCCAGGAATACCAAGCCAACTATTTAATAATGCTGCTAAAATTGAAAATTGCATTGCGACATTTCCTACGGCGGGGAATATTCCTGATACTGCTGTTATACTTCTTATGTGTTTACCATAAATACTACCCATTGCGTCTGCTACTGATAACTTTCCTAAAAATTCGGCCATCCGTGGGGCATAAAGGTAGGAAATTATAAAAAAAGACATTGCATCACCTAGTCCTGGGATGATAAAATATAGTCCGTTGTTATAAGTTTCAGTTGTAGTAACAGTAAAACTTGCTCCACTGAGCCAAGTAGCAACTATAGTAGCAGCAATAGTTGCAGTGCTAAAATTTCTATTACCTATAGCATATTCTTTTATTGTCTTTATACTTTTTCCAGAGTACAAACCAACTATTAGGTTAATTACTAAAAAGGATATAACTATTATTATATCTATATTATCCACTAGGTTATTCATTGGTTTGTCACTGCTTAGGTTGATTATTTGTATGTTATATTGAGTATTATGTAGAATAAATAAAAATTTTCTAATTTTTTAGATAAAAGTATTCAGGGGATAAAATTAGTGAATTTACAAATATGCAAGCAAATACACTAAAAAACCGTTCTGTTATCGTAAATAAATCATAAAAAATAAAGTCCCTAGTTGTCCTTTGCCTGAAACTCAGTGTTAAACTTTTATCAGAATTTCTGGTATGAGTAGTAAGTGTTGCGCTTTGCAACGATGATGTCGGATAAAGTATTAGTACTTAATTAACAAATTAATATATTATTAATTTACGTTGTTTATAATTATAATTACGGCGTATTATATGTTTAATCTTAAGGTTTTAATTCAATAAACGTAAACCTAATTTAGGGGGATAATTAATATGTTTCAAATATTTATGATGCTAACCAACGGAGCTATGTATAGTGGACTGAAGAAGTCAGACAGTAAAATCAATAGTTTTGTTTCGCAAAAGATATAAAATTAAAAGAAACATAATTTAAATATATGACAAAAAAGCATATTAAAAATTTCAGTGCAGAATATAAAACTAAAGTAGTGTTGGAATTACTAGAATCGGAGGTAACTATATCTCAATTATCAAAGAAATATGAAATTACTCCAAAGACTATTCAAAATTGGAAGAAGCATTTTTTAAGTAATGCATCAATGGCTTTTGAGCCGGCAAAAGTAGTCAGTGAGTACAAAACAGAAATTGAGGAGTTAAAATCTCAAAATGATGAATTAGCAAAAGCTCTGGGGAAGGCTACAATAGAGAGGGACTGGGCGTTGGGAAAGCTAAACGGCTTGGATATAGCAAATAAACGAGATCTTGTCGATTCCAAGCTGAAAGAATTATCAATGGCAAGACAATGCGAATTATTGAAGATAAATAGATCTATGCTTTATTATCAGCCCCAAATAATGAGCTTATACAACAAAAAGATTATGGATAGAATAGATGAAATATATACAGATAATCCAGAGTATGGTTATCGTTTTATTTATAAATCTTTATTAGAGGAAGGATTAAATATTGGTAGAGATCGTACTCTCAAATACATGGGTATTATGGGTATAGAGGCTATTTATCCAAAGAAAAAGAAATCTATCTCTATGCAGAATAAAGATCATAAGATATATCCATATCTCCTTGAGCCTTATTGGCAAATATATAACGGTAGTCGGTCTGTATACGTACCAAGATCAAATGAAGTATGGAGCGGGGATATAACATACATTAGAACCCCGATAGGCTTTATGTATATGGCAGCAATTATAGATTGGCACAGTAAAGCTATATTGAGTTATAAACTGTCAAATTCAATGGATGCAAGCCTTGTAACGAGTATTTTAGAAGACGCTCTTAGTAAGTACCCACCTCCGCTGATATTCAATAGTGATCAAGGTAGTCAGTATACCGGCTCAGAACATATAAAAATACTCGAGAAATACGGTATACAAATCTCTATGAACGGTAAAGGCAGAAGCATCGATAACATTGTTATGGAGAGATTTTTTAAGACTCTAAAATATAATTGTATATTTATAAATGAATTTAACAATATCTCAGAACTTAGGGAGGGGATTAACATATATGTAGATAAATATAATAATAGAAGATTTCATTCTAGTATTGGTTATAAAAAACCTATGGATGTTTATCTCAATGCATTACAAAATGCAGCATGATAATAGGAAACAAAATCTACAAAAATTTGTCTTGATTTTTCAGTCCACTATAATGTGTGTTATGAGTACTTGGTCATTTGCCCAATCTTTTTATGATAATTACAATAAGAAAGCAGCAGAAATAAGTAAGAACCCAGCAGTTGCTGTTCCGGCAAAGCTTGTACATTTAGGTTCCGGGTTTATGTACCATGAACACCATAGTTATAGCGATAATTTATCTACAGTTAAGTTATCTGGTGTTATTAAAAGTGATGAACATGAGGAAGTTGAAATAGCATAATTACTCAGTATATCATTAGCTAATTTCCTGTGTGAATAGTTATAAAATATTATTACTTAGGCAAAATTTACTTTGCATCTTCTCACAAGAGATTAGCTAGATAACGACCCCAAGGGTTAGTGTTTATCCCCTCAATGATAAAAACAGAAGTATACTAAAACTTTTTATGAATCGAGAAGATCCTCATCAATATGAGTCTTTTCGTAATTCTCGTGACGTTCTTGCGCTTCTATACACAAAGTAGCTACAGGCCTTGCTTCGAGTCTTTTAATACCTATTGCTTCTCCTGTTTCTTCGCAGTAACCGTAGTTACCTGTATTGATCCGCTCAAGGGCAGATTCTATCTTATCAATTAATTTGCGATAGCGATCCCGGGTTCTAAGCTCAATAGTTGTTTCTGTTTCAACACTTGCACGATCATTTAAATCCGGTTCATTCCAGGTTTCTTCTTTTAAATGATTTAATGTTTCCCTAGATTCCGCAAGTAAACCATTGCGCCAATTTAAAAGTTTTTGTTTAAAATATTCCAACTGCATTGGATTCATATATTCTTCATTTTCTGAAGGTTTATAACCTTGTGGCAGAATAATTTTATCCATTTTAACCTCCTTTTTCAAAACAGGTTTAATATAGTATAAAAGACAATAAAAAGGCAAGGTAAAATAATTAAACAACTTATTTTGGATTAAGCGGTTTTTTATCTAAAGATAATTTTGCTTCAGGATGGGATTTGTTATAAACACTTTCTAAATGACTTAAATTAACTTTTGTATATTTTTGAGTGGTCGACAGGCTTTTATGGCCAAGCAACTCTTGAATGGATCTTAGGTCAGCACCATTTTCTAGCAAATGGGTCGCGAAGCTATGGCGAAATGAATGTGAACTTAAATGTTCTGGTAAACCGTAAATACGTCTTAATTTAACTAATTCAGAATTAAAGTTACATCTGTGTAATACTTTCCCTGTTTTGCTTCTAAATATAGGTTCATTTTCGCATATATTGTAAGGCAACTCTTTTAAGTACTCCAAAATAAGCTTTTTTACATTATCAATCCACGGTACTAACCTTTCTTTATTGCCTTTTCCAATAACTTTTATGTATTCGGTTTCCTTAATATGTTGTTTTGTTATTGATAATGTTTCCGAAATTCTCAGGCCACTAGCGTAAATTAAGGTAAGCAAGCTTCTATTGCGCAAATCAATCCACCGAGTTTCGCTTAAAGAGGCTACTTTATCTAGAGAAAATAATGTATCTTCTTTAGATAATGCTTTTGGTAAAGTTTTGGCTTTTTTAGGGCTAGATACTGTATATATTGAGTGGCATACAATATTCCGTGTTTTTTCCAAGTACTTATAAAAGCTTTTTACTGAAGATAAAGCTCTTGCGCTTGAGCTAGCCTTGTAATCGGAAAATCTGCGATCAGATATCCAGCTCCTGATAAGCCTTATATCTACTAAGGAAATAGATTTCAAACTGACGGATTCTTCAGAATAATTACTGATAAAAGCAAAATAAGCTTTTACATCATTTAAATATGCTTCTCTAGTATTTTTAGAATAGTTTTTTTGCAGTTCGAGATAAGATTGCCACTCTTTAACTATACTTGTGATTTCTGAACTAACCATTAGTTTGGATCTAAAATTGGTTTCCTCTTTGAGCAAATTCGTTATTATATTTTATATTATCGTAACCTAATTCTTTTGCTGTTACTACTGCAGAATAGTCGTCATAAGCGTCAACAACTATACCTTTTATTTTTTCAGGAAACTCCCTTTGAAGTGTCTTAAAAATATAATCAATAACCCTCATGCCGTAATATCTGGTGCTTCCTTGAGGGTTACTCAGTATTACAGGCTCAGCAGTCCGAGATAAATATTTTCTTGCACTCTGTATATTCTGGATTTCGTAAATTTCTAATACCATATATTGTAACCCTCCTTATAAACTTCTAAGTATTTTTATTACTACTCCCCAAATATGAACTTCTGAATTTTCTAAAATCGGAATAGGATCAAAATCTGGATTTGCTGGAAGTAAGTAAGGTTTCATTTTAAGAAAACCAAGTCTTTTAACTGTTAACATCCCATCTATGGCAGCAATAATTATTTTACCTTCCCCAGGTTTAATACTACTGTCAACAAGCAAAATATCACCTTCATAAATTCCTGCATCTATCATTGACAGGCCAGAAACTTTCACGCAAAAAGTCGTACTAGGATTCCTAATTAAAAGAGAATTCATATCCACCATCTCCTCTATATGATCATCAGCTAAAGAGGGGTAACCAGCTTCTACTTTTGAGCTAAAAAGCGGGATTTTATAACCGCCATTAATGGAGTAATTTTTTACGTCCTCCAGCAAATATTCTGGCACCCTAATAGCTTTTGTGCTGGTGCCGTATTTACCCTGTCCTTTTGGTCTTCCAGCGCCGTTTCTTTTACCACCATGTTTCATTTGTACTACTTAACCAGTTGGATGAGAATTTATTAAAATACACAGAAACTCATCTTGAAATGTGTACATTTATTTTATAACACATCTCTGTGGTAATAGAAAGAAGTTTTTTTAATTTTTTAAATAAGAAAGAAGAAGGCAAGTCCAAGAAAGCTAAAAAAGCCAAGTGCATCTGTAAGTGCCGTCAGAACCACACCAGAAGAAGTTGCTGGGTCAATATCAAAATGATCCAGAATGATTGGGATACTAGAGCCAAGTAATCCTGCAGCGGTAAAATTAATTATTATCGCAGCAGTGAAAACTAGGCTTAAATTTAAATCAGAAAAAGGTATATATATAATTAACGATCCTATAATTGCCAGAGCGAAGCCATTTAATAAACAGACAAATATTTCCTTTAAAATAACTTTCGTTATGTATATCTGTTTTATTTCCCTATTGGCTAACGCCCTTACAGTAACAGTCATTGCCTGGGTGCCAGCATTACCACCCATACTAGCAACAATAGGCATTATGGTAGCAAGGGCGATTAATTTCTCTATGGCATCACTAAATTGGTTAATAACGAGGGAAGTAGCACAAGCTGTAATTAAATTAATAAACAACCAAGGAAATCTATGCTTTACAGTTGCATACAGATTATCAAATATATCGCTAGTATTGATACCGCCTAGATGTAAAAATTCGCTTTCGGTCTGTTCTTCAATAATGTAAATCATATTATCTATTGATACGCTTCCCACTAGCTTTCCTTTTTTATTTACAACCGGTACAATAGTTAAAGCGTATTGTTTGAATATAAAAGCTATTTCATCAAGTTTCGTACTAGTTTCGGCAATTTTAAACTCTGAATTCATTAAATTGATTAACGGTTCGCTAGGTAAGCTTTTAACCAAAGTGCATAATAATATATTACCCACCGGCTGGTATTTACTATTTACTACAATTCCAGCATGGAAATCATGAGTAATCTTGCTTTTGCGTATATGCTCTATTGCTTGTTCTACTGACCAATCTTCTTGAAAAGCAATAAAATGTTTTTCAACTATTCGACCTACTGTATTTTCCGGATATTTAAAACCTTCAATTATTTGTTTTCTTTTATCAGGGTTTAAGTTTTTTATTATCTGATCTTTTAAATCTTCGTCTAAGGTGTCTATTACCTCAATGCAGTCCTCGATATCTAACTGATTTATTAGCTTAACGGTTTTGTTAATACCAAAGGCTTCTATTGCAGCCTGTTTATTACTATCGCTCAACCAGACAAGAGTCTCTGGCTCTATATCGTCTGCAATTATCGGTAAAACTAGGTCGTATAATTTATGATTGGTATTGTCTAGAAAATCTGCTAAATCTGCATAATGTAAAGCAAGAAGGGCTATTTTTACATTATCTATTTTATCATTATCAATTAGATAATTTATATGCTCAAAAGTTTCAGCTAGTTTTTCCTGGTAATCAGATAAAATAGTGTTTTGAGAATTTTGCATACATATATACCTCTTAAAGAGAAGTTTTACAGATCTTTTTAATATGTAGTTCTTAAGCAGCCACTATTTATAAAAGAACCGTGAAATAGTAGCATAAAACTTTTATTGCTACAACTAGCAAATGGAATGGTTAATAATTAAATTATTAGATCAAATCAGGTAATTCTGTCTCATATAAACCGGATAATCCAAGATGAAATTCGTTCTCTGCTAAAAATATGTTCTTATTAGTGCCTACATGAAAAGTCACTGCTACTTCTTCTCTCTCTTCTTTGTTCGTACCTATTTGGCAAGTAAGTTCCTCTTCTTCTCTCTCTTCTTTTATTGTTTCCAAAAATTTAGTTTGTGTTTTAAGCTTGTATTTTTCTTTATCCTCCTTGATAACGGTTTTAGCTTGGGCGGTTTCTGATGAATCCGTAAGTTTTTTGTTGTAACTATTTTTAAAGATAATAGCCTTGCTGAAATATTCGCTAATAATATTATTATGAGCAATTTCAACGTAAACCGTCATATGTTTTTCTATAAATGAAAGTATCAATTTTGCGCCTTTATTTCCTATTTCATTATCACTGAGATCGAGTTTAGTCAAGGTTCTGTTTGATTCTAAGTAGTTGAGTATAGTTTCTATTCCTTGGTCGGTTATGTGATTTAAACTTAAATCAAGGGTAGTAAGAGCCTCATTTTCTACTAATCCTTCTGCAATTTTTGAGATTCCGGTATCAGTGAAACCATTAGCGCTAAGATCAAGACTAGTAAGAGTTTTATTTTGAGATAATAAATCCTTAATATATTCTGCTCCTTCGTCCCATATGAAGTTAGTACTTAGATTAAGGTTAGTAATAGATGAATTATCTTTTAAACCTTTAACAATTTTCTCAGTTCCTGCCGTTCTAAGGTTGATATAACTAAGGTTAAGATTCACCAGAGTTTTGTTATCTTTTAAGCTTAATCCAATAGCATCTAGTCCTGATGGTTTAGAACCTGTAAAGCTGCAATTATTATTTAGACTGAGGTCGAGATTAGTAATGGTTTTGTTTTTAGCTATAATACTTGCGAAATAGGTTAATCCTTTTTCGCAGATGTTATTTTTACTGAAATTCAGTTTAGTAAGGCTGGTATTTTCTTCTAAACTTTTTGTTAAAGTTTCTAGGTTTACTAAATCGACCTTACCGTATTCATAGCTACTACTAAAATCAAGTTCTGTAGCTGTTATAAAGTTTTTTCCTATTAATCTTGCAAAAATATATGTTCCCTTATAGTCCATTTTACTAATGTTAAGTGAAGCTTTGGCTTTATTAAATAGATCGTAATAGTCTTCTTTAGTTAAATATTTTTCTATTTTTCCTTTTAACGACAGCATCTGGCTTTTTACAATTTTTTTCTTTTTGCGTTTCATAAAAAACTTACCTCTGATTAAATTAATTTAACTTAGGGTTGATTTAAATATACGAATTATAACCAAAAGTTAATAAATATTAATATAAATTTATAGGTGATAATTGCAGAAGTTTTTCTAGCCTTGAAAATAAATGGAGATTTTGCTAATATGGGGATGTCATAAAGCTTAGTAAATAAATCGATTAATATGTCTAGAAAAGAAATAAATATTACCGCATAGCGTGGGCGCATAAAGTCTTGATTTGTGCGCCGCATGGATAAAACTTTAAATTCATTCGGCACTTTTTAATGGTTTACTAAACCTTGATCTTTAATTTATGGTGACCGAATATGTTAATACTTACTAATCTATCTAAAAATTTTCACGGAAGGTTCGTACTAAAAAATATCAATTATAATTTCCCACAAAATGGTCTTATAGCTCTTGTTGGGGTTAATGGAGCAGGTAAAACTACTCTTTTGAATATATTATGTAACCTGGATGAACCTGATAGTGGTGTTGTGACGCAACCCAAGAACACGCTTATAGGTTATCTTCCCCAAGAACCTAACCCCGACCCCAAGGAGTCAATCCTTATTGAATGTATGTCAGGTAATGAAGAGTTATTCCAAATTATGCTTGATATGAATAAAGCTAATATGGAAATGGCTGAAAATTTTACTAATGAAAAATATGAAAAATTTGAATTTCTGGAAAATCTTTTTCGTAGTAAAGATGGCTATTCATTTGAATATAATGCTGCAAAGATACTTCAAGGTCTAGGTTTTAAAGAGGAAGACTTAGAAAAACACCCTAAAGCTTTATCGGGTGGCTGGAAAATGAGGTTGGAACTGGCTAAAATTTTGATAAAAAATCCAGATTTCTTAATTTTGGATGAGCCAACTAACCATCTTGATTTGCCAACCATAGTATGGCTTGAGGACTATCTAAAAAAATTCAAACGGACGGTACTTTTTGTTTCGCATGATGAATCGTTATTAAGTAGATTGCCTAATATTATTCTTCATTTGAAGGATGGCGATTTAACTGAATATCAAGGTAATTATGACTCCTTTTTATTACAATATGAGTTAAGGGAAGCAAATAAGGTTGCTGAATTAAAGAATATTGAAGGTAAAATAGAAACGCTATCAAGGTTTATTGATCGATTTGGTGCAAAAGCTTCAAAAGCTACGCAAGCCCGCAGTAAAATGAAAATGGTAGCGCGGCTTGAAAGCGATGCTTCTAATATTACAGTCAACAAGGATGATGCAGAAGTTAATATAAAAATCCCCCTTAAACAGAAGAGCGGTAAGGAAGTAATAACATTTGAAGAGTGTGCCGTAGGGTATACTAATCCTCTTGTTAAAAAGCTATCTTTTACAGTCACACGGGGACAAAAAATTGCTATTGTTGGCGCAAATGGGCTAGGTAAATCTACCTTGATTAAAACTATTGTAAATCAAATTCCCTTTTTGGGAGGGAATATGAAACTCGGGCATAATGTAAAGACGGCATATTATGCTCAAGATCAGGCTGAGTATCTTGATATGAAGCAGACGGTTCTGGAAAACTTAAAAGCTTCTAACCCAGAACTTTCAGAAGGTAATGCGAGGGGACTGCTTGGTTCTTTTTTATTTAGAGGTAATGATGTTTATAAGCAGGTAAATATTTTATCAGGTGGTGAAAAGAGCCGCCTAAGTCTTGCTTGTTTATTAGTACAAGAGGCTAACTTTTTACTTCTCGATGAGCCAACTAACCATTTGGATATACTAAGTACCGAAATCTTAAGCGAAGCACTAGCGGCATATGAAGGAACTGTTATGTTTGTCAGCCATAATAGAAGCTTTATTAATGCAGTAGCAACTCATACTCTTGTTTTTTCAAGTAAAGGAGAGGCATATCTCTCAAAGGGTAATATTGATGAGTTGAATCTTTTTGTAAAAGAAACCAGTATTTAGTATAAAATATGTTTCTGTGAGAATACTAGTGAAACTCTGGTTTGTTCATGGTTTTGCGCCATTGTAGCGTCATATAAAATAAGATAAGGCAAATAAAAAGCAAACTTGCAAATAATATGGCAAAATTATTAATAGTATTGCTGTGCAGCGAAGAAATCATGAAACTAACTAACGCAGTAATCATGTAGTACAAAAAGCCAAAAATTGCGCCGGCACTACCTGTTACTTTATAATAATCTTCAAGCGCATGACGAAGAAGCATCGGAACTAATAGGCTATGCCCCATTAGGTGAATAGCCATAGGAGTAAAAATGAGTACGGATACCGTATTTACTGTAGAACTATTATCGATTACAAAGGCACTAACTAAAAGTAATATGCAACCGATTACGCTTAAGACAAGACCAATAGTTTTTACCTTGAAAGTGTTTATTAGCCTTCTAATTAATCTTCTACTAATTATGCTACCTAATAAGTTTGCACCGCTAAGAAAAAGGAATAATCGGCCGTAATCAGAAGGAGACATTTTTAAATTTTCAATAAAGATAAAAGGTGCTTGAATATAAAAGCCAAAACAAATGCCGTTGAATGAGCCGACCATAAATGAATAACTAAGAAGTACTTTGTCTTTTACGGCTACTTTTAAAACGCTAAAAAATCTGTTATTGCGTGCAACCCCAATATAAGCATTAGTTTCTGGTAAAAATTTGATATAAATTAAAAGCAATCCAGTACTTAAAACAGTTAGAAACCTAAAAACGGCTTGCCAGTTTGAATATTCTATTATGTAACCGCCAATAGCTGAGCCCACCGAAGGCACTACTGTCATAACCATAGCAACGCTTGCATACATGTAAGATAATTCCCACCCTCTATATGAATCTCTAGTCATTGCTTGGCCTACAACAGAGCCTACACTAGCTCCGTAAGCTTGCAAAAATCTCAAGCTAATGAAAGTTTCAATATTGGGAGAATAGCTAATTAGCAAAGCTGCAAGAGAATAAAAAGATATACCAAAAAGTACTACTGGTTTTCTTCCAAAAACGTCTGATACTCTACCTAAAGTAAATATTCCGATTGCAAATCCGCAATAATAAGCAGTTGTAGAAAGCTGAGCTATCCCACCGCTCGTATGTAAACTTTTAGCAATGTCCGGTAATGCCGCCGAGTATATAGTTTCAGTTAGTGTAGAAAGAGAAACTAAAAAATAGATTAATATTGGCGGTATGCGTCCTACTATTTTCATAGTTTTACCCGCTTACACATTAAATCTAAAATGAACCACATCGCCGTCTTGCATAACGTATTCTTTTCCCTCTATGCGTAGCTTTCCAAGTTCTTTTGCCTTGACCTCACTACCTATACTAAGTAAATCGGCATAATTAATTACTTCGGCTCTTATAAAACCTCTTTCGAAATCAGTATGAATAATCCCAGCTGCTTGTGGAGCAAATGTTCCGCTTTCGAAAGTCCATGCATGTGCTTCTTTAGGGCCGATAGTAAAGAAAGACTTCAGGCCGAGTAGAGAATAGGCTGATTGAATAATTTTACTAAGGCCGGTCTCTGTGAGTCCCAAACTTTCAAGAAATTCCTGTTTTTCGGCTTCTGTATTCAAGGTAGAAATTTCTGCTTCTATTTTAGAGGAAATAATTACCAGATTAGCTTTTTCATTTCTGGCTTTTTGCTCTATCTGTGCTGAAAAATTATTACCGCTAACAGCTTCAGACTCAAGTACATTGCACACATATAAAACAGGTTTTGAAGTAATTAACTGTAATGATAAGAGATCTTTTTTGGCATATTTATCTGTAAGGGTTCTAACAGGTTTACCTTGTTCCAAAACAGCTTTGCAAGCTTTTAGTAATTCAATTGTTTCAGCAATTTTTTTATCCCCCGATTTTAGTTTTTTCTCATTAGAGGCTATTCTTTTGTCAACTGATTCAAGGTCACCAATGATCAATTCTGTTTCTACTATTTCGGCATCATGAATCGGGTCTATTTTACCATGCACGTGAGTAATATCCTGATCTTCAAAACATCTTAGGACATGGATAATCGCATCTACTTCCCTGATATGGGACAGGAATTTATTCCCAAGTCCTTCTCCTTTACTTGCTCCTTTGACAAGTCCGGCAATATCTACAAATTCAATAAAGGCAGGAATAATTTTAGCAGAACCGGCATTTTGGGCTAGTTTGAGCAGACGCTCATCTGGGACCGAAACAATGCCAGTATTAGGTTCAATTGTGCAGAATGGGTAATTGGCAGCTTCTGCTGCAATACTGGCTGTAAGAGCATTAAATAATGTAGATTTACCGACATTTGGTAACCCAACGATTCCGCATTTTAGACTCATAATTATTTACTTAGGATTATTGTTTTTACTTTAAAACCTTAAGGGTTCTGTTTTTTAAATTGCTTTTTGGTCAAAGTCAAAATATAGCTTTTAATTGCTCATAGTCAAATCATTTTCTCTACCCCTTCGAATAGTTAAGTTGCTCGGAGGGGTGTTTTTAGCCTGTAAGAATACTTTTTTTGATTATATCATTTAACTAAAGTTTTTACTACTTCCGGCGGCATATAATTCTCATCGTGTTTTGCTAATAAATTTTTAGCTTCAAATACACCGTTAACAAAAGTACCTTCTGCTACGATTCCTTGCTTTTCTCTAAATAATGCCGGTAATATGCCGGTATACTCTATTATTAAAGTGTTTTTATAGTCGGTGATGGTAAATCTGATTTTATTGGCGGACAATATTACAACTGAATTTTCTTTTACCAATCCCCCGACTCGAATCTTTGTTTTTGCATTTGTTATCTTTTCAATATCAGAGGGGGGGTAAAAAAACACTATATTATCTTCCAAATTTGAAAGTATAAAATATAGACCTATAGAAGCTATAATAAAAAGCCCAACGATCGAAGCTAATCTAGTGTGAGTCCTTTTTTTCATTTTTTAGTGATCTTAACTCGTATAAGGCCTCTATCAAGATAAAGCCAAGAATAATTAACACGAAAAAATAAGAGGAAGCAATATAAATATGCTGAGTTTGGTATAGACCCATAACTGTTTTAAATCTCTACTTCAGGGGTTTAACGAAAGATTAATATTCTACCCTTTCTGCAAATTACTGCAATAGTTTTAGAGATTTAACAGATAGATTGCTTAAAAATTATTGTTAATAAAGCAACTGCTTGTCATCTTTAGTATATTATATTTAATGTTTACTGTACATAAATAATATAAATTTACTTTTATCTTTATAAAAGTAAATATTAATTAGTGTATTTCTTATTTAATTCCTATAGAACGTATAATTCTATTGCAAAACAACTAAGCCTCAGACCTATTTCTTAGTGTAAGTTAAGATTCTTTAACTAAAATCATTGACATTTATGAAGAAAGTGTTATTGTATCGGTTAATAAATATTAATTATAGTGATTGGTTATGATAAAAAAGCGTTCATTGAAATACTTACTTGCTGCAAGTAGTATCAGCACTTTAATGTTTTCTACGTCTGAAGTTTTTGCTTCTGGTAACGGTGACCTTATGGACGCTATTAGGAATAGAGCTGGTAAACCTATAAATAAAGTGAGTTCGGTTATTTCTGGCCCTGTTCTTCTTTCTGCTGACCAAATTCAAAAAACAGTCGAAGGACATAGGATTAAATTAAATGATTTAATCCTGGCACTTAAGGAAACTGTAGAGAAAATTAATGAAATTGGCGATGATGATGACTGGGACGAACTTCCTGAACTTAATAAGGAAAAAGCGGCTCTTCAGGTTCAAATTAATGGTACAACAGAAAAATTAAATAAAGCTTAAGCAGATCTTGCTGAGGCTCAGACTCCTGATTATCAGGCTAAATATCAAGTGCAGCTGCTAGCTGAAAACACAGCTAAAGCTAAAGCGGAAGAAAGGGCACGTAAAATCGCTGAATCAGAACAAAGAGCTAAAGATTTAGCAGAGCAAAGACTCCTTACAGAGCAGGCAGCACGAAAAGCAGCACAAGAAGAAGAACAAAGACGTGCAGAAGAAGCTCGTTCCACACGAATTGATAAGCTAGCTGAGAATTCATTAGATGAACTAATAAAAAAACGTCAAGAAAAAATAGCTAAAGCAGAAAAAGAGCAGAATGAAAAGCTTAGTGAGTTAGGGGGTTTAGGTGCTAGGAGAGCTGCTATAGCTGATGATTTTAACGAAGCAGATGTTGATACTAGTGAATTTGACGAAGCAATAAAACGAAGGAAAGAACTTGACAAGCCTGTAATTGCTAAAGTTCCGGTAGTTGAGGATAATCCAAAAGAAGTAGTGGGCGTAAAGAGGCCTTTAGTTTCTGTAGATAGTGTTTCTACGGCTATCCCTTCTGTCCCGCTATCCTCACCTTTAACGATGGCGCCACCACCACCGCCTCCTTTAACAATAACACCGCCACCACCACCTCCTTTAACGATGGCGCCACCGCCACCACCTGTAAAGCAGGATATTTTTGCTGGAATAAATGAAAATATAAATGATAAATCTTTATCATTTTCTGAAAGATTTAGTCTGCTTTTTGCTGTGCCTAAGGCAATTCCAACTGAGTCAGTTCCTGCAAAGGCAACTGCAACACAGGTTATTGATCCAACTGCTTTGATAACTTCTCTTAATAGTGATGAAAGCCCTCAGGAAAGATTAAGAAAAATGAGGGAAGCGAGAGCTGCGAAAGGAGCGAAAGCTGCTGTTGTAACAGAAAAAGTTGCGGATAAACCAAAGAGCTTAAAAGAAGAGCTAGCCGAAGCGGTCAAAAAAAATCCGGTTAAAACTTCAGGGCCTATTGTTAAAGCTATAAGCTTACACGATGAGACTCCTGAAAACCTGGTAAGTATTGCCCAGGAAGTAGGTCATCCTTTGAATGAAAAGCAAAAAACCTATCTTCATGAGGGGCAAGCCTTAAAGCTAAAAATTGATGCTGGAGAAAATTTGTCCATAAAGGAAAATGCTCTTGTCATGGAAAGAACTACTATCATTGCAGGTATTGATAATACTAAGAAAGCAAAAGCTAAGGAGTTAATAGCTCAGAGGAAAGAAAGTAGTGCTAAGAGAAAAGCTGAGATTGCTGCAGATCCGGAAGCTTTAGCAGCTTTGGCTGCTTCAGCTGAAGCAAGAAAAAGAGAAAGAATAGAAAAAGCGGATGCAAGAAAAATATCTCTGCAAGAAGCACAAAAAAATATAGACAATGTATCTAGCATTCACGCAAGGTTAGTTTCATTTGGCCAAGAACAACTGGCTGCGCGCGGAAAAACAGCTGCGAAACCTGTTGTTTCTCCTCAACTTCTTAAAAAACTTGTAATCCAGGGTATAGTACCTGAAGGAAGAGAAATGTTAGAAGGAGGGGATGCTATTAACCAATTTAAAGCTGCTGAACGGGAACAACTTAATGCATTTATGTTAGAGATGCCGCAAGCAGATAGGCTAAGTGTAAAAGAACTTGTAGCTTTTTTCGATAATGAAGGCAGTTTGTCCCCTATTATTGATGCTTTGGGGCAAAAAACTGAGCAGGAATCTACAACCTCTATACCGGTTATGACTGCATCTGATGATAGAAACAAGCTATTCTCTCAGATCCAAGCAGGCAAAAAACTCCGTACAACGCTCGGGCCGGTTCAAAAGAAGCCAGATGTAGATGCTCCTGCAATATCGCCTAAGGAAGCTTTAAAACAAACACTTGCAGCTCGTATGGGAAGTGCTAAAGGAAGCACAAAGGGAGTAGCACCCGTAACTCTTGAATCAGCAAAAGCCAATATATTAGCGGCTCATACTCAATTAACGCACCAAGGCAAGGGAGAGTATCTGGCTAAAGGAATGAGTGATCGAGGTGTGGCTATTAATAAAGCTGCTTTTAAAGCACTAATAGATAATGGTATTGTACCGACTCCACTTGAAATGTACGGTATCGAAACCCGTGATATGGTTAAGGTGCTAACCACTAAATTGTCTGAAATTAACAAGGGAAAGTTAAAAACATTCCTTGCTGAAAAAGCAGTTAATGGACAAGGAGAATTTATAGAAGCATTTATTACGGTTATAGAAAGAGAAGATAAACAGCTTGGAAGAGAATTAAGAGCACCTTTGTCGGACGAGGAAATTGGTTTGCTAAAAAAAGTAGAGGTCGAGTTAAGAGGAATGGATGAGCAAACCGCTACAAACCTTGCTCAGGATCGCGCAGTTAAATCAGCTAAACTAGCTGAAATATTAGCTGAAGCAGAAAAATCAAGAAAAAAAGGAGCAACCTTAAAGCCTTTATCTAAAAAAACTGAATTATTAGTAAACGATATTTTGGATTCCGAAGGGGATGAACAACTCAAGAAAGGTTTGGTGAAAGATCTCCTTGCTAATCATGAAACTGCTGATTCCGAAACTACCAAACACGCTTTAGAAACTTTACCTAGAGAAACCGGTGAGTTAGTAAACGATATTTTGGATTCCGAAGGTAATGAGAAAATCAAAGAAAAGCTAATAAAAGAACTGCTTGCTAATCATGAAACTGCTGATTCCGAAACTACCGAACACGCTTTAGAAACTTTACCTAGAGAAACCGGTGAGTTAGTAAACGATATTTTGGATTCCGAAGGTAATGAGAAAATCAAAGAAAAGCTAATAAAAGAACTGCTTGCTCATCATGAGGAAACTAGGATAAAAAAAGTAAAGGCCCGAGAAGTAGTTTTAGCTGTTATCCAAGATCCAGAAAAAACGGCTGAGGCACTTTCGGAAGTTGATTTTGATTTTAATGAAAATATGCAAGAGTCGAATAGTGATAATGGATTATCTTCCACTTCTTCTGTAAATAAAGCTGTACGTTATTTAGCTCACATGCAAAATCTAGAAAGTGAAGAAATTGATCAAGAGATAAAGCGTTTTAAACAACATGCTAATCCAATAACTCCAGAAATAAGTAATATTCTATTTAGCAGTATGTTTACACAATTTGAAAATAGAATGTTAATGGTGGGAGCTGCTGCCGGTGAGGGTGTTGCTGCTGGTGAAGAAGCTAAGAAAATAAACAAAAGCGTATGGATTAGCGGCTTTTATGGTGGTGCTAAGCAAGGTTCTAGCTCAAATGCTGATGCTTACCGAACTAATACAGGGGGAATTACTATTGGGGCCGACATCAATTTAGGGGAAAATGAAGCTAATCTGATTGGAGTAGCTTATGGTAAGGCTCGTTCTAAATTTAAAATGTCTCAAACTAGAGGCGATAAGTTTAATGTTAATCATGATACGTTTTCGATTTATGGTCAGGGTGAAATTGTTAATAGATTATTACTTCAAGGAGCAGTTTCCCTTGTAAAAGGTAAAGTGGTTAATAAAAGTGTTAAGTTAGTCGATGATGGTATATATGAGACGGCTACCGGTAAGTTCAACACCAAAGGTTATAACATTAGAAGTCAATTAAGTTATAAATTTAACATCGATAAATTTGTATTAACACCTAGCGTAGGATTTAAATATGGTAGAATAGCTGATGGTGCATATGATGAAACTGGTAATGATGTGTTCAATTTATCAGTAACAAGTAAATCTAGAAAGATATTCAGTGGCATTGCGGGAATTAAGGCCTCAATGCCACAGGTGGTAGCTGGAAATATACATTTTGTGCCTTCCTTAAACTTTTCAGTTGAAAAGATATTACAAGATAAGGTAAAGCAAGCAAAAGTTAAATTACATTGGGCCGACCGGGAGTTTGAAAATGATACCAATAATCGTAAGTTACCAAAATTAGGTTATAATATTGGCGGTAGTGTGCTTGTAAAACGTAATAACACTGAAATAGAGGCGAGCTATAATTGCCATCTGAAGAAAAAATACGTTGGGCATCAGGGCACATTAAAGTTAAAACTTCTATTCTAAACTATGTTTTGAGAGAGGGGGAGAAGTTAAAGTAACTCCCCTCCCTTTGCCTGTTCTTTAAAAGAAGAGATATAGCTCTAAGAGAGTTGTTTAACCAAGCTTTTATTAGCTGTAACAACTCCTCCTAATTCCTGATTTGAGTGAATGTCTAACTTTTTCCCTTTTTTATTAGTTTATACAAAGGTTACTTGTTTTTATTATTTTATCTGGGTTTAACAGGTAAATACCAACAGCACATATATTCATGCAATTTTGCCTTACTCCAAAAATAACAGAACATTTTAAGTCGATTTCATGATACGTGTAATTTGCGATGAAAAGATTAATAAAGTTTTGTTAAGAAATAAATATTGAATCAAAGTTATTTGTTAATATAAGTTTACATTATTTTATTGATTTATTAGTTAAAAAACATTAATATATAATACATTTATATTAACTATTTAATTTTTATGAGTAAAAAGGGCGAAAAATATATCGATCATAACGTACCTCAAGTTAAAGAAGGGTTTATACTAGAGGATGTTACGACACTTCCAGCTTCTATAATTGAAGAAAACGAAGAAGAGGACGCTTTGAGTTTTATAAAAGTTACAAAGCCTTTACTTCTTTCTAGTGCTCCCCCTACAAAAACAGAAGTTACTAATACTTTGAAAATACAACAGGATTTGCAAAAATTAGCAGTATCTCTTAAGAAGAGCGACCATACTGATGCTGTTAAAAAAGAGTTTTTAAAAAAAACACTTAGCTTCTTATCTAAAAAACCACTTGAGTACCTAAATAAAAAAGAATTACCCCAAGAAATTATTGAGCTGATATCAAAAAACAAAGATATCATAGAATATATTTTTGTTACAAAGGAACTCCCAACACAAGTTTTAAGCAAGATTAATACTTATTTATCAAAGAATTTTGATTATAGCTTTATGCTTTTTAAGGGTTCGCTAAAACCTAAAATCTCTTTGGAAGGAGAGGCAAAAATTGTTCTGACAGATTTTTATACCGATGCTACCGATAGCTCAAGGGTAATAGTAGTTGAAAACTTAGAGAAAGATTTGTTCAAATTGGCTAGCAATCCAATTATAAAATCTATAATAGAAATTAACCAAGGCCATGAGAAATTTTTATATAATCTTTCCCTAAAAGATTCTATAGGAATAGATATAAATATTAATGGTATGGCTATATCGGGACCAGATGTTATTTTAGTAGGTGATACTGAATCGTATGTAGAACCTTCTCCTAAACGTTCATTAAAATTACCATCTATAGTTTTACATGAAATGGTTCATGTTGCTATGGGAATATTATTTAATAACCGCCAGAATCCTTATTCTTTAAAAAGTCAGGAAAACTTTTTAGAAGATTACAAAGTTTATTTCTCAGTACGGTCAGCTTTGGGAGATACTTATGGTGCATTAAAAGTTATTGAAGAACAAGAATTAACATTAGAAAAACAAAAGTTAAAGCAAAATTTGGGCTTTTTGTTTTCTTACGAATCAGAACAACGTGATAAGGAAATTATTAGCCACTATTTTGAATACCTTGCCGATTCTATGTTAGATAATTCTTTTTTTGATACTACGGTTTGGCAGGAGGTCACAGATTTCATAAAGAAGTACGTAGCTCCTAAAGCAGATAAATATTTGTCTATAAGAGAGAAGATTCAATGCTTTATGGAAAATCCAGGGAGAGATACGCACGACCAAACTATCTTGAGTAATATCATAATGGGATACATAGATATTGATGGAATTGTGGAAAGCTCTGCTATTCAATCAATAGACGCACTAGGGGATACCTAAAATTAAGTAATAAGATTTTTAAATATATGGTGGGATCGAGAGGATTCGAACCTCCGACCTAGTGATTAGGAATCACTTGCTCTATCCTGCTGAGCTACGACCCCGTGGTCAATAAATCAAAATATCAAAATAGATAAGGTTATATCTTAAAAAAATTTTTATACAAGAAAATTAAAGGAAATGAATTTTGATGATAACCAGTCCAATTAACCTCTAAGCTCCAGCCAGTATTCCATAATCCGCTTTAGATGGTCATCATCAACTTCAACGTCATGGTCTTCAAAATCGTTTAAAGACATTACCATTTCTTTTAAATAAGCCAAATCATTTTCATTAGGGATTTCTTCTTCTGAATAAGTTTCTTCTAAATTTTTAGCTATTTCTTCAATATTATTCCAATTCATTACTGTTCCTAGATAATTAAATAGGTTGTTACTTAAATTACCTATTTAAACGTAACTGACCTTAAAGAGAACATTAGGTTATATTACCAATGGCAATATGCCAACAAAGTGAGGTTATTATGCAACAGCTATATGTATTTGTAATTGGAGGTAGTTCTGATTGCGAAATAAAAGAGGATTTTAGTACCCGGGATACATAACCCTTGCAACTGCTGAAGATTTTGCTAAAACTGTTCTATATATTAGCCTTAAGAGGACAAAAATGGATATCCAGAGGATTACCCAAGAACAAGCTAGAGAACTTATTAAGAAACTCTCACAAGAAATAAAAGAGTATAACATTGCTTACTACCAAGAAAATGCTCCTAAGATTTCAGATGCAGAATATGACCAGCTGTTTTTTACTCTTAAAAATTTAGAAGAAGAATTTCCTGAGTATTTAACAGATGATAGCCCAACTCAAAATGTTGGCAGCCACATTTTGGATAAATTTGAAAAGCACGAACATAAAACCCCAATGCTATCTTTAGCGAATGGTTTTGAGATTGATGATATTGCTGATTTTATTGACCGAACCAAAAGATTCTTACATACAGATGATTTTCCTGAAATATTTTGCGAACCCAAAATTGATGGGGTTTCTTTTTCTGCTACCTATATAAACGGTAAACTTACGACTGGTGCTACCAGAGGTGATGGATATATTGGAGAGGATATTACCGCTAATATTAAAACTATTAAAAATTTTCCCCATAAAATTACTAATGCTCCCGAATTTTTAGAAATCAGAGGAGAAATATTTATCGAGAAAGAAGATTTTATAAAGCTTAATCTACAGCAGGAATTGCAAGGAAAGCAGATTTTTGCTAATCCAAGAAATTCAGCTTCAGGTTCTCTGCGCCAGTTAGATTCAAACATAGCACTCTCAAGGCCGCTGAAATATTTTACTTATGGTATTGGCTATTCAAACATGAAATTTGCCGATACCCAAGAAAAACTACTATTAGTCTTGGCTAATTTTGGATTCCAAACAAATAAAATTGGCAAATTGGTAAATTCACTTGAGGAATTAAACACTTTTTATGAAAACCTTCTAGTAACAAGAAATACTCTTGCTTATGAAATTGACGGAGTGGTGTATAAGGTTAATAATTTTGAATTACAAGAGCGGTTAGGGTTTATTGCCCGCAGCCCCAGATTTGCTATAGCTCATAAATTTCCGGCTATAATTGCTGAAACAAAATTATGCGGTATTACTGTTCAGGTAGGTAGAACAGGAGTTCTAACGCCAGTTGCAGAATTAGAGCCTATAAAAATTGGCGGAGTTACTGTAGCCCGGGCCACTTTACATAATTTCGCTGAAATAAAACGGTTAGATATAAGAATCGGTGATACAGTTTTATTACATAGAGCTGGCGATGTTATACCTAAAGTAAATAAAGTAAATTTATCCAAACGTACCGGCTCAGAAAAAATAGTTTCCTTACCGACTAATTGCCCTTCTTGTAATTCTCTTCTCCATATTTTACCTGATGATGTGATAATTCGCTGTGATAATGGCCTTAGTTGCCCAATACAGCTAGTACGGTCAATTATTCATTTTGCAAGCAAAGATGCTCTCGATATTGATGGACTGGGGGCAAAACAGATAGAATTCCTCCAAGCTTTTGGGTTCATTAATAACCCAGTTGATATATTTTTTCTCGAAGCTAAAAACACCCAAAGTCTTGCAAAACTTGAAAATATGAGCGGTTGGGGAGCGAGATCAGTAGAGAATCTGTTTAATAGCATTAAAGAGGCTAAGCGTACGACTCTAGCCAGATTTATCTACTCGTTAGGTATAAAACAAATTGGCCAATCTAATGCTAAAATACTGGCAAAAGAATTTGGAAGTGTGAAAAATTTTATCAATTCTATGTTGCTGCTTGCAGAAGGGGATGAGAAGAAATATTTTCAGCTAAGAAGTTTAGAAGGTTTTGCTGATAAAACAGTTGCGGATATAAAAAACTTTTTCTCTTGTAAGCAGAATGTGGGTACTATTAATCAACTGGCTAACATCCTTATCATTGAGGATTATGAAAATAATACAATCCCTTCTTTTATTACAGGGCTGAACGTTATTTTTACCGGTACTTTAAATTCTATTTCCAGGAATGAAGCTAAAGCAAAAGCTGAAAAATTAGGGGCAAAAATTGTCAGCAGCGTTTCTGCTAATACCGATTTGGTGATTGCTGGGGAAAAAGCCGGAAGCAAATTAAAAAAAGCCGAGGAGCTTAGTATTAAAGTTATTTCCGAGAAGGAATGGTTAGAGATAATTAAGGGGGTAATATGACTAATGTAACCAAAATGAAATTGCATCAGGTGAGGTTGTTATTTCCAGAAAATCAAATTAATGGTTATATTATTTCTACCAAAGATGAGTATTTATCCGAATATCCTCCCGCTTATGCAAAAAGACTGGAATATTTAACTGGTTTTAGCGGATCAAATGGTCTAGCGGTTATTCTAGAAAATACTGTTTTATTTTTTACGGACGGTAGGTATTTAACACAATGCTCAAAAGAGCTAGATAGACATTCATTTCAAATTTTTGATCAAAAACAACTGATCGATTTTTCATGGCAAAATTGCGCAAGGCCGGGTGATATAATAGGTTATGATCCTGCAATTTTTACATGTAATGCGCTTCTACCTTTTAAAAAGCTTAATTTAAAGGCAGTTCAGGGAAACTTAATTGATAAAATATGGGAGGACAGGCCATCAAAGCCAAATTCTAAAATTTATAATTATGATGTTAGTTTTGCAGGGGAGGAAAGGGCAGAAAAAATTGCCAAATGCCGCAATTTTTTAGATACCCATGGGGGAGAAGCTTTAGTAATAACTAATCCAGAAATATTGTGCTGGTTGTTTAATATCAGAGCTGCAGATATAGAATTTTCACCTCTGTTGCTAGCTAATGCCTGTATTACGAAAGAAAATTCTTACTTATTTACGGATATTACTCGAATCCACGGCGATTTGAAGGAAATTACTATTATGTCTGAAAGTTCTTTCGTTCAAATAATCCAACAGCAACAGGGAAAAATATTATTTGATGATAGTTTATGTTCGAAATATATCTCGGATATAATAAAACAGAAAGAATATCAAAATGTAGTGAATCCATGTCTTTTATGGAAAGCATGCAAAAATTCCGTAGAAATTGATAAAATGGTAGCAGCCCACGTTCAAGACGGCATAGCTGTCGTCGAATTTTTATCTTTTTTGGCAAATAACGATTTAAGTAATTACTCCGAATATGATCTTGGTTTTAAACTTAAGAAATTTCGAAGTAAAGGTTATAATTATGTAACTGATAGTTTTCCGGCAATTATAGGGTTTAAGGAAAATGGAGCTATTATTCATTATAGAGCCAGTCAAAATTCTGCAAAGAAAATTGCGGGTGACGGTTTACTATTAATTGACTCTGGAGGGCAATATCTCGGAGCAACAACAGATATCACTAGGGTAGCGGTTATTGGTAGATCTGAGCAGAAACATCGGGAATATTATACTAAAATATTAAAAGGTCACTTAAACCTTGCCATGATAAAATTTCCAAAAGAATCGGTAACAGGTGCGAATCTTGATATTCTGGCCAGGCAATTTTTATGGCAAGATGGAGATGATTATCCACATGGTACCGGTCATGGAGTTGGTAGTTTTTTAAGTGTTCACGAAGGACCACAAAATGTCAGTTTAAATAGCTATGGTACAAAGTTAGTAGCTGGAATGGTTATCTCGAATGAACCAGGTTTTTATCAGCCAGGTGAATTTGGGATTAGAATAGAAAATATGATGTATGTTAAGGAAACGACCAATTCCGACTTTCTGGAATTTGGGATGTTAACTTTAGTTCCTTACGAGAAAAGTCTTATAGATAAGGATTTGCTTACTAAAAATGAATTAAATTATCTAGTTAATTATTACAAATTAATAGAGGGCAAAATCATGCCACATTTATCAGAACAGGGAAAAAAATGGCTTCAAATCCAATTGCAATTGGTTCTCTGAAATTTAATTCTTAAACTATAGCTACCGGTGATTTAACCTGCAGCTATAGCTTAAGTACTTAATTTTTAGCTTTCACCAGCAACTTCAAGTGTAGGTTCTTCTGGCTCTAGATAACTAAGTATAGTCCCGGTAATATCAAAACTGTCAGTAGATGTAGATTCTTGATCTGCAATCTTTTGTAGGCTAGATATGGTTTCTAGCTCTTTATCAATTCTTTTCTGAGACCAGTGCTTGAAGATCACTCGTTGAGAACTGTACTCAGTTAAGATTTTGCTGCCTAAAACCTCATAAGCAGAATCAAAATCATGAATTTCTTGTTTTAGATAATCTTTTACCCAATTGTTCAGTTTTTCTGATAATACTAATACAGACTTGGAAGCTTTTCCAGTTAATATCTGCTCAGCTAAATCTTGAAAAAGATGTGAAATAATTTCACAGCTCCATTGATCTTTATCATAAGAGTAAAAAAGTTTGTGCTTTTGCGAAACTGGTTCAAATTCCTTTAATATCTGAGCCAGAGAAGATGATTCCTCTAATGATAATATATCACCATAATAATAAGGATTACTGCTGTTTCTGAAGATAAAGATTAATAGTTTGTGGGTTAATTCATGTATTATTGTTGTAGCTACTTGCATATTATTTTGCTGTTCCATCGAACATATTACTACATCATGCAGCCTAGCATATCCCCACCATGGACTGTCAAGTTTCGGAGAAAATACATCATTTTGTATTAAAAATTTCCCCGATAAATCAGCTGTTTCCAATATTGTTTTCATTAAACCACTTGTATCTTTTTGGACTAATGAATCTAAGGTTAAAGCAATATCATCTAAACGACCTTCAATATTTTTTGAATACACTATTTTATCAAATAATTTTTTAACTACAGGATCAATATCTTTTGAAATCACTAATTTTAAACTTGGGTCAAAAAATTTGTCTTTTCCACCTAATTGATTGATAATTTGATTATATAGTTCATCGGATACAGCTTCTGCTTTATGTAATTCAAAGATTTTAACTTTGTTAACGTATTTGTGATTTTCTGGAGAAATTCCTGAAAAGTACGAAGGTTGTAATGTTAATAAATCTTTTAGGAGCGTACCATAATAATCTTCGTCATAAGAGTTAGAATTATGAAATATTTCTATTAAAAATGTACGTTGGATATCTGGATGCTTATTGCTTGTAAATGGAGTCATAAATGGTAACAAGTCTATTGCTGACAGATCTTTTGAATTAAATATTTTAGTAATAAATTTTTGTTTGAAGGAGGTTTCTGTGAGGGAAAATAACTCTCTAAACTCTTCTGAAGTTAGACCTTCCCTAATTTTTTCTAGAAGCCATGTTTGCGCTTTCACCTCTAAATGATTATGGATATTTTCTGAATCAGAAAGGTTAAAAGTTTGTAGAAATATTATTTTGGATATGTCCTTCATTGATTTCAATTTGTTAAACAGCTCTAGCTGATTTATTGGATTCATACTATTAATAAACTTGTTAATTCCTAATATAACAGGTTTAAATGACGAAGATTCCTGAAGTTTTAGATCAAAGGAGTATACGAGAAACATTAGTTGTTCAATATTAGTAAAGCTTGGTAATAGCTTACTAATTTGAATCCAGATTTCATTAATTTCATCGTTATGTGGAGATGCAATCATTAATCTCATTGTCCCTTCCATGAAATCTATTTTACTAGATTCATTTTTGTGAGATAAGATTTTTTCTATTGTTATACCAGTAATTTCTGGGTCTAATGCTGTTTCAATAAGTTGTTTGACAAATAATTTTTGTACTTCCTTATTTTCAATTTTAGATAAAGAGTTAGCAACCTTTAAATAGATTTGTTTTTGTAATGTGTTTTCATACTCCTTCCAACTTGTTAAATCTTTTACTTCACTAATAAATTTACGCAACATTTCGTTGTCCATTGTACCAATCAGATCTGTTAATTTTAGGAGTAATGGCGGTAATCCTAGATGCGCATAATCATCGTTTTTTAGGTCAAATAGATTCCTTAGGAGTAAGTTTTTCATTTCACTGTCTACTTTTTCGCTGCTGAATACCTCAATAACTTCCGGTAATAATGCTATTAATAACTCATAATTTTCTTTAGAAAAAGCTGTGAAATGTCCAAGTCCTAAACCCTTTGGATCGAATAACTCTGCGATAAATGTTTCTTGTACTTCTGAGGAGACTTTTGGCAGAAGTTTAACATAAAAATTTACCAAAACATCAAATACATCCTTTTGCAACTCTTTTTCAGAGTGCCAAAGTGCAAATATTTCTTTTATTGATGTTATTTGCTCTTTTTCATCATGTATATCAGACAAGTTAAAGTATGGTGCTATCTCTTCTTTGAGGCCTGCTAATATTAATGTCTTTATTATATCCTTATTAATATGTTTATGATCATCAATTGCATAGTAGGATAGCTCTATAAAAAAATCGTTCTTTGTTAGCAAGAGTAGTTTTTTGAATTGATCATCAGTGACTAACTTTTTCTCAAGGTCTAGCTTTATTTTTTTTGCTGCTTTCATAGACGAAGCCAGAATATTAAAATTTGGGTCATATTCTTTAGGTGAAGTAATAAAATAATTGTTGCTTTCTAGATATTGGAGCACAGACGGATTCATGTCCGGTAAAAGTTCACAAACTTCTGTTAATAGCCCTTCTGCTGCGATTTTAGCTCCGGTTTCTGTATTTGGGAGATCAAATGCTTCTCTTATAAATATTTTTTGAACAGATGGATCCATTTCTTGTAAAAATTCGTTTATCTCGTGCGATAATTTTTTCAATAAATTCGATGCTTCTTTAACATTTTTTAGTTCAAATATTTTTTCAATTACTCTTGCTTGAGAATAAGCGTTTAGCGGAGTTAAATATTCTTTGATATTGATGTTTTTAAAGAATTCAAAAACCATTTTAGGTTCTGTATATCTATGCTATGTTAAACTGTAAGTTTGTTGATCTTCATCCTTTAAGCTGCTTAAATGCGCCATGAATTCAGTAGCTTTCTTAGCCCAAGCTGGAGAATTTGGCATTGACAAATTATAAATAATTTCAGTCATTTGTACGGTGTTGAATTTACTAGCAGCTGCGCCTATAAAAATCTGCTCAAATAAATATTCCCTTGCATTTTCTGATAACTTATATTTAAAAGTGCTTACCTCTTCTAGGGCTTTTGATAATTGCTCATGGTTTAAGCCAAGTAATGCATCATAAAATGAACTAATAATCATACCGGTATTTTGCAAGGATGTCCCAAGTTTAGTAAATCTGATAATTAGCTCATCACTTAGCGTATGATCTTTTAGTATATCTATACATGTTTTTAGATCTTCCCAGTTGTCGTGATCTATTGCAGCATGGCTATCTGTTATAGAATCCTCTAATTTTTGTAAGTGACTAATAAAAGGTAATTCTTGTGAAGGATGGTACTCTAGGTTGGTTTTTTTCTCATGTTTTTACCCTCAAATTAAATTGAGTAATTATTAACATAAATTAACTTAATTTACAAGAATAAAATTTAATAAATTTTAACTATATTATATTTATCAAAAATAAAAATTAATTAGATTAAGTGATATAAAGAAGGGGTTTTGAAAAAATTTAAGCAGGAAAAAGCGTATAAATATAAACTTCAAACTGCTTTCTGGTTGACAATCTAAATACCTCATAATATAGTTTTTATATATCTCTAGCTCTAAGAAGTAACCTTGCAGGTTAGTTGTTTAAGATAAGTAACAGGCTTGCTGGTAACTTAAGGTAAACCAGAAATTATTAAAATAAGAGGTTATATCCCACCAGATAAATTATTTAAGCTTTCAATTTTAGATTTGCGAATTTGGGTTCGTCTTGGCTGCAGCGACCAGGAGAAATTTAATCCTCAACTCCTTAGTTTGAATGTCGAATTATATTTTAAAGCCCTGCCAGAAGGTGCAACAAGCGATAAATTAGAAGATACTGTTTGTTACTCTGACCTTGTCCAAAACGTAAAATCTTTTTGCCGAAATAGGCAATTCAATTTAATTGAACATTTAACGGCAGAAATTTGTCAGGTTGTAAAGGATTCTTTAAAACAACATAGGTCTCTTGTTACCTTTATCGGCGTTACTGGTCATAAAATGTCGCCACCTGTGCCTGATATTTACGGAGGTGTTACTTTTACTTATTGTGATGACTTAAGTTCTACAAAGGAGTAAGCATGGTATATATAAGCCTGGGCTCCAATTTGGGGAATCGTATAAATAATTTAAGAACAGCATCTGCCTTTCTAATACAACGCTGTTTGCATAACACTACTTGTTCTATAGTGCTAGAAACAGAAGCTATTTTACCGGAAAATGCGCCAATTGAGTGGAACAAACCGTTTTTAAATATGATAGTTTCGGGAGAAACAGAGTTATCACCTAGTGAATTGCTTGCAGCTTTAAAATCCATTGAAACTGAAATGGGAAGGCCTGAATTTTACGAGTTATGGTCACCTCGGATTATTGATTTGGATATTCTTCTTTGGGATAAACTAGAAATTAACTCTTCTGACCTCAAAATTCCCCATCCTGAGTTAGCTAATCGGCCTTTCTTGCATCATCTTCTTGCTCTTATGGGGTTAAAAGCCTGGCAAAATGTTGGATTTTCTCCTTCATTTAAGAAAAGCTTGGTATTATCGCCTCAATTAGTAGGTGTGGTAAATGTTACGCATGATTCCTTTTCGGATGGAGGTAATTTTAGCCAAACTGATAAAGCGATTCAGCAAGTGATAAAACTAGCCGCTGATGGAGCTAGTACCATTGAAATTGGGGCGCAATCTACGAGACCAGGAGCAGTTATAGCTGGCCCTGATCAGGAGTATAATAAATTAAAACCGGTTCTCGATAATATTATACAATTTATGCAAGATCGGACACTAACTATTAGTATTGATACGTTTTGGCCTTCAGTAATAAGTAAACTCCTCGAAAATTATCCTGTGGCGTGGATTAATGATGTAAAAGGTGAACTTGATGATGATACATTAAAATTAATAGCCGCCAAAAATTGTAAAATATGCTTAATGCACTCTCTTACCATACCGCCAACTAAGGAAATGATTATTCCCCTCGAAAAAAAACCTGTAGATGTTATTGTAGAGTGGAGAAAAGTTAATATTGATCGATTGCTTACACTCGGGTTTTCTCTTGATCAGATTATTCTAGATCCTGGTATCGGTTTTGGTAAATCCACTTATCAAAATATCGAAATTCTGCAAAAGGTAGTTGAGCTTCAAAAATTTGGAGTAAAAATAATGATAGGTCATTCTAGAAAATCCTATCTTAGTGCCTTTACTTGTCGAACTGCGGCTCAAAGAGATATAGAAACTATAGCTGTTTCTTGTTTTTTAGCAGAAAAAGTTGATTTTTTGCGAGTGCATAATGTAGAAGACCATATGAATTTTTTAACTGTTTATAAAAATTTTACTCAAACGATATAATGTTCAAATTAAGAAAAGCCATAGGTATTATGGCAGCGACAAATGAAGGAGTGATTGCCAAGGGAAATGTATTACCTTGGAATTATCCGGAAGAGCTTGACCATTTTAGGTCAACTACTGATGGACATAATATCATTATGGGGCGCAAAACCTACGAAGCAATGCCTCAAGGAATTTTTTCTAGCAGAAAAGCTATTATTTTTTCTAAAAACCCCAAGGAGCTTGATGCTAAGCCTGGAATATTTGTTAAATCCTTGGAAGAATATTTTGATGTTATTCAGGGTCTAGGTGAGGATGAAAAAATATTTATGATAGGAGGTGCGGAGATTGCTAATTTATTTTTAAAGCATAAACTGATATCATCTTTTATCTTAACAAGAATCCACCGTTTATATGAAGGCGATACTTACCTTGATTTAAAATATTTTAAAGGATGGAAGGAAACTACTTTAAACTCCAATCCAAATTATACTATTCTACAACTAACAAATATATGAGGAAATTTTATGAAATTTTGTATAACTCTTAATAATTTACTTGAAGAATTACATTTATTAAAACATCCTGTTTACCAATCATGGAATGAAGGAACATTGACGCTTGATACGTTAAAAATTTACGCAAAGGAATATTATCACCACGTTGCTGCTTTTCCCCGTTATATTAGTCAAATCCATTCTTTTTGTCCTGATATTTCAGATAGGCAGGTTTTACTGGAAAATTTGATAGATGAAGAAAAAGGAGAAAATAATCATCCTGAATTATGGTTACGTTTTGCCGAAGGTCTTGGGGTTTCAAGGAAAGAAGTCAAACAGCTTCCTGAATTATCTACAACAAAAGAGCTTGTTGATGGTTATTTTGAGTTGGTTAAAACTGATTATGCTACAGGTCTTGGTGCTTTATATGCTTATGAGAGGCAAACACCGGAAGTTTCGAAATCTAAAATTGACGGCTTGGAAAAACATTATTCTATTCGTGACAAAAAAACTTTAGAGTTTTTTACCATTCACCAGAAAGCAGATGAATGGCATACGGAAGAGCTAACCTGTCTTATCGATCGCTTAAGCGAAAGCCAGCAGGAAAAAGTTGCTCACGGAGCGATGAAGGGAGCGAGGTTATTATGGTCTTTTCTTGATGGGATAGCTGAATGTCATGCACATTGAAGCTATAAAAACTCATAAAATTGATATAAGTGACTCTCTGGCAGCGATTTTAGATGGATATATAAAATCCGTATGTGATGAAGATATAATAATTATCACTTCAAAAATTATTAGCATACTGCAAGGACGTTTGGTTTCCAAAGAGACGATAGATAAGCGTTTGCTTGTTCAGCAAGAGGCTGATTTAATATTGAAAACGGAGAGAAATCCTTACGATCTATATTTAACTATTAGAGGAGGGATACTTATCCCTTCTGCCGGTATAGACGAGTCGAATGTTGATGGATATTATGTTTTATATCCTGAGGATATCCAGGGAACAGCTGCCTGGATTTGGAAATACATAAAAGAACAACATAATATACAAAAACTTGGTGTTTTAATTACTGATAGCCATACCACCATAATGAGGCGTGGTGTAACCGGTATTGCGCTTGGATGGTGTGGGTTTGAGCCTCTTTATTCTTATATAAATAAACCTGATTTATGCGGGCAACCGCTCCGAGTTACCCAAGTTAATATTCTTGATTCTTTGGCTACTTCTGCAGTTTTCGTTATGGGAGAAGGTAATGAACAGACCCCTTTAGCTATTATTAAAGACGCCCCAAAAATTTCTTTCCTTAATAGAACTCCAACTTTAGAAGAAGAACAGAAAGTAGTAATACCTATGGAAGAGGACCTTTATGCTCCACTTTTGCGCAGCACCCGTTGGATAAGAAATGCAAAGGAAAAATAATTTCGCAATTAGTCATTTTGTGCTTGATATTTCTTACCTATTTTGTATTTTACTATTTATACATTTAGCAACTAATACAGAAAAACAATAACAATCCGGATAACTTTTGTAGTTTTAGATTGTGTTTGTGAGTTATTAAGGTGTATAATGAGCGGGTGTAGCTCAGGGGTAGAGCGCTACCTTGCCAAGGTCGAAGTCGAGGGTTCGAATCCCTTCACCCGCTCCACTGGCTCTTTATTATTTGTTAAAACTTTAAGAGGTTTTTATCGTGTCAAAGTATAATCTTCCTGCAGTTTTTGCTCTTATCATTTATCCAATTTTTATTATTACACTTGTTGTAAATTATACACTTGATTATCAAGTAGGGTGGTTTGAAGGGTTGCTGTTTCTTGGGGGGTACTATATATGTAACATTACTGTTGGTGTTGGTTTGCATAGATTATGGTCGCATGATTCCTACAAAATAAATAAATACGTAGAATTTGTTCTGATTCTCTTGTCAGCTGGTACATTACAAGGGCCAGCGCTATCTTGGGCTTCTAATCATTTTAAACACCATACCTATACCGACACTGATCTTGATCCTCATTCTCCTCTTAAATATAAAAGTAAAGTAAGAGGTTTTTGGTGGTCACACATGGGCTGGATGCTTGAAGGAGAAGGAAGTTATAAGTCAATCGATAAGCTCACTATGGTAAAGCTAGGCAGAAATAAATTACTCAGATGGCAGTTAAAATATTATTGGATGATTGCCGTATTTATGAATACGGCAGTGCCTGCTCTTATCGGGTTCGCCTGTGGTCATACTGTTTTAGCAGCGTATGCAGGTTTCATATTTATTGGGCTTGGGCGTGCTGTGCAACAGCAAGTAACATTTTTCGTTAATTCCCTTTGTCATTTTGCTGGGACACAAAAATATGTTCAAGGCACTTCAGGTGACATATGGTGGCTTGCCCTGCTTTTACTAGGAGAAAATTGGCACAACTACCATCATGCTTTCCCTTCGGATTACAGAAATGGAGCTAAATGGTATCAATTTGATGTACACAAATGGATAATATATTTGATGAGCGTATTTGGTCTTGCTTGGGATTTAAAAAGGACTGCAAAAGTTAGAGTTGAAGCAAAAGCTTCCCAAACTATGCAGCAGTATATAAATTTACGAAAAGAACAACTTGAGTCAATGAATGCTAAAATAACTGAACTTGCTTTAAGTATTCAAAACAGGCTTAGCGAAATAGAAAAAAGTAATTTAGGAAAGAAGTTTGTTAATTCTTTGGTTAAAATACAGGATAATTTGACTAACATCGCTCAGCAATTAAATCAGCAGTTAAAGAATTTTGAAAACCCTTCAGAGAATATCGTAAATATTATAAGTAAGGAAGTAAAGAAAATCGAAGCTTCATGGCAGAGGCTTTATAGCGAGCTTGAAATAAAAAAAAGCTAGTATACTATAAAGAACCATTTTAAAGGTTCTAGGAATGAGGGGATGACTTTTAGTTATCTCCTCATTCTACATTAAAAAGCCCATATTATGTCCAAAAGTGAATTCGTAAATTACGTAATTGATCTGCTTTCGCCCTATGGTTATATAAGGGTACGACCCATGTTCGGTGGACATTCTGTTTATAGAGATGGCGTAATTGTTGCAATAATTGTAGGTGAGGAATTGTATTTTAAAGTTAATGAACAATCTGTTTGTGACTACAGAAATAGGGGATCAGAGCCTTTTACTTATAAAGCTAGGGATAAGGTAATTAATATATCATATTGGCAAGTACCTTTAGATATTATGGAAGATAAAGAGTTGTTTGGTAATTGGTTAGATGTAGCTTATCAAATTTCCCTTAATACTAAAAATAAGAAGAAGTAGCTTATACATATTTATACATATAAAGTTATTCTATAGTACCTTACGGTACAAAAATTCCATATGTTAACAATCAAACTCTGTATAAGAATTTATATAAGAGATATGTAAAATACAGAATATACCTAGGATATTGTATATTTAAAAACTAAATTGGTTTAATAGAAAGCAAGAACTTGTTATTATATATATTAGCTTACTAGATTAATGAAAGAACCAAATTGTTAATAGCCAAATCCTCGGAAGTGTTATAATACGCTTCGTTTTTGCTTTTTTATAAAAGCTTATTGTTGCTAATTGCTTAGCCGTGCTTAGATTAAATGAAAGAAATTGTAGACTTTTAGCAATAAAATGTTTAAATTGCAGTAACCTTTGTAAACCAATAATAAATAAAGCATGACCTCTAATATTAGAAACGTAGCAATCATTGCTCACGTCGATCACGGCAAAACTACGCTTATAGATACGATGCTCAGGCAAAGTGGTCTATTTCGTGATAACCAGGAAGTAGCAGAAAGAGCGATGGATTCAAACGATTTGGAAAGGGAACGGGGGATAACCATTTTAGCTAAATGTACGTCCGTTAATTGGAACGATACAAAAATTAATATTGTAGATACACCAGGTCATGCGGATTTTGGCGGTGAAGTTGAGCGGATTTTATCTATGGTAGATGGAGTAGTATTACTTGTTGATGCGGCAGAAGGTCCTATGCCGCAAACAAAATTTGTTCTTGGAAAAGCCCTAAAGATCGGGTTAAAACCTATTGTTGTAATCAATAAAATTGACCGTAGCGATGCAAGGGAAACTGAAGTTTTAGACGAAGTGTTTGAGTTGTTTATGTCCCTAGATGCAACTAATGAGCAGCTGGATTTTCCTATTATTTATGCTTCTGGCAGAAATGGTTGGGCAGTTCGTGACCTAGCTGGGGTACGCCAGGATGTGTCTGATTTATTTAATACTATAATAGAACACGTTAGACCTCCGGAGTCAGAACCTGATGCTCCTTTTTCAATGATTGTCACAACTAGGGAATATGATTCTTATTTAGGAAGGATTCTAACAGGTAGAATCAAAACCGGTACTGCAAAGATTAATACTCCTATCAAGGTTATGAGTATGGATGGCAAAGTAATCGAGAATGGCAGAATAACTAAAATGCTAAGTTTTAAGGGATTAGATAGGATACCTATCCAGACAGCGATTGCCGGCGATGTTATTGCAATTGCTGGCCTTGAGAGTGCAAGTGTCGCAGACACGATTTGTTCTCCGGAAGTGGAGCTTCCTTTAGAAGCCCAGCCTATAGATCCGCCAACTCTTTCCATGATATTTTCCATTAATGATTCTCCTTTAGCTGGGAGGGAAGGTGATAAATTAACTTCTAGAGTTTTAAGGGCAAGATTAATGAGAGAGGCAGAGGGGAACGTAGCTATTACTATCTCAGAAACTGCTCAAACTGATTCTTTTGAAGTAGCTGGTCGTGGGGAGCTGCAGATGGGTGTACTGATTGAAACTATGAGAAGAGAAGGATTTGAACTTTCAATTAGCAGGCCAGCTGTATTATATAAAACTGATGAAGTTACAGGCGAAAGGCTAGAACCTATGGAAGAAGTACAGATTGATGTAGATTCTGAATATGTAGGTTCTGTAGTTGAATCAATGAATCTGCGCAAGGGGCAAATGGTTGACATGCGTTCTACTGGTGCGGGTAAAACACGTTCATTATTTATTGCTCCATCAAGGGGATTAATAGGTTATCATGGTCCATTTTTAACAGAAACTAGAGGAACGGGGATTATGAGCAGAATATATCATTCCTATGCTCCTTATTGTGGTAAAATTGAAGGAAGAAGAAATGGGGTTTTGATATCAACTGAAGATGGCGAAGCAGTTGCGTATGGTTTGTGGCAACTTGAAGATAGAGGTCAGATGTTTATTACTCCTGGAATCTCAGTATATAAAGGTATGATCATTGGTGAACACACACGTGACAATGATTTAGAGGTTAATCCGCTTCGGTCAAAACAACTAACTAATATGAGAACCACTAGCAAAGATGAAGCTGTACGCTTAACTCCACCACGTTTAATGGCATTGGAACAGGCCATTGCTTATATTCAAGATGACGAACGAGTTGAAGTTACCCCAAAATCAATAAGGTTGCGCAAGATGTATCTTGATCCTAATCAAAGGAAAAGAATGGTAAAAAAAGGTTAATTTTGTAATTAGTTATTGATATATATAATAAATCTTGTAGAGGTTGAGGCTTCGATTTTTAAATGAGTAGGTAATAGGAAATTATGCCAGGTTCAGAGTCAGAACAAAATGTCCCATATATAAAGGGGCAAATATCCTTGCCAGAAGTGACGGTAAAAGCAGTATTGGTAGGTGTAATCCTAGCGGCAATATTTACAATGTCTAGTCTTTATATAGGCTTGAAATTTGCTCGCACTGTGGCTGCTTCTATTCCTGCTGCATTATTATCCTTGATGATATTTAAGGCATTCAAAAAAACTAACATACTCGAAAATGTTGTCGTTCAAACTATTGCTTCCGCAGGTGAGGGTGTTGCATCGATGGCGGCGTTTTGCATTACGGCAATTTTATTATCGGGTTATTGGCAAGAGTTTAAGTATTTAGATACAATGCTGATATTAGGCCTCGGCGGTATACTTGGAGTTTTTATGTCTATACCACTGCGCAATATTATGATTGTTAAGGAAAAAATGCCATATCCGGAAGGGATAGCAGTAGCAGAAGTTCTTATTTCCGGTGAAAGTAAAGGGTATGCAACAAAATTGTTGCTTAAAGGCTCTTTCATATCGGCGTTAATTACTTTAGCCCAAACTGGATTTAAGATAGGTTCTGATTTTGTGATGTATGGAATCAAAACATTTGGTTCTGTTTTTGGGGTAAGTGTTGTTCTTTCTCCTTTATCGTTAGGAGCAGGTTATATTATAGGGTTGGGTAGTAGCTTGATAATGCTAATTGGAGCCTTGGTAGCTAATTTTGTAGTTTTACCGTATTTAGGCCTAACATATAGCGGCGAAATCGCTTCTATGGAGCCTGTGCCGTTATTAATAGCCCTGCAGAAGCAATATCTTAGATATGTAGCCGTAGGGGTAATGATGATAGGGTCTTTGTGGTCATTAGTAGCAATATTTCCGACGATCAAAAAGGCTGTTACGCTAGGTATTGTAGGCTCAACTCATATGGCTTCATCAGCGCATCTTAGAACAGATAGAGATATACCTGTTTTTTGGGTTGTTACTGGTATATTTTTGGTATCGATTCTAATCGGTATGTTTTTTTATTGTACTTTATCCAGTACTAGTTTTAGTTTTGGTTATAAACTTATTGTTTCTAGTCTTGCTACTTTAGCGGTTATTATAATTGGCTTTGTTATGTCCTCCGTTGCATCCCAGCTTGTGGGAATTTTAGGGACGACTTCATTACCAGCATCGGGGTTATGCCTAGCGACTATTATATTATTTGTTTCTGTTATATCACCGGTTTTAGCTACGGAAGGTAGTAGCCATATAATGGATATAACTATTATTGGTATGACTCTAGTTTTTACTTCTGTTGTTGGGTCTGCGCTAGTCCTGAGTGGAGATAATATGCAGGACTTAAAAACCGGCTATTTAATAGGGGCAACTCCTTGGAAACAACAGCTAGTATTACTTATAGGCGTTTTAGTAGCAGTTGTTACTACACCGTTTGTCCTCCAAACGATGTTTGAGGCTTATGGAATCGGTGACATGATGCCCCGTCCTGATATGAATCCCGCCAAAGCTCTTTCTGCTCCGCAAGCTATGCTTATTGCATCCGTAACTAAGGGGCTACTTGTAGGTCAGCTTCCTTGGCCTATGGTCAATTCCGGAATTATTATAGGTATAATAATAATTATTATTGATTTAATTCTTTCTAAGTCCTTTGCTAATTTAAGATTACCTATCATGACTTTTGCAGCTGGGTTTTATTTGCCTATGGGTATTTCGGTAGCGTTCTTTTTTGGCGGCTTACTTCGTTATTGTGTGTCTAAAAGTAAAAATTCTAAGAATCTACAGGAAAATGGGGTGATGATAGCCTCGGGATTTATTGCAGGGGAAGCTATCATGGGAGCGTTACTTAGTATACCTTTTGCTTTGTACAAAGATGCAAATATCCTAGCACTTCCTGTTGGTTTAAGCAGTTTTACTCAAGACGTAATAGGTATTATTATTTTTGTCATTTCTGCATGGTTATTTTGGAAAATTACCAAATCTGACAAAAATGTGGTATTATCGTAGGGAAGGGTATTTCTTTAATCTTTTTTTATAAGTTGTGGTTATATGTTTATTCAAACTGAGGAAACTCCAAATCCTAACGCCTTGAAATTTCTGCCAGGGCTTGATATTAGCCCTAAAAGTCCGGTGTTTTTTAATAACTTTGATGAAGCTAGAGCTAAAAGCCCTCTCGCTGCCAAATTATATGACATTGGTAATATAGAGGCGGTTTTTTTGGGAGCAGATTTTATTACTGTCACTAAAACCCCTGAAATTGAATGGAAACTGTTAAAACCAGAAATATTAATGGTTATTATGGATCATTTAGTTTCAGGTTTGCCTATTTTTAACAATAATGAAAATACATCCACTCAAATTAATACTGATGGGCTTTCAGAAATCGAAAAACAAATTATTGAAATTATAGAAACCAGAGTTCGTCCTTCTGTAGCTATGGATGGTGGTGATATAATATATAAGGGCTTTAAAGAAGGAATAGTTTATCTTCAATTACACGGTGCGTGTTCTGGCTGTCCTAGTTCTACTGTTACTCTTAAGAACGGTATTGAGTCGATGCTCCAGCATTACGTCCCAGAAGTCCAAGCTGTAGAGGCGATAGAGGAATAAACTTTTAAGAATAAAACTCGTAAGGCATTCCAAGGTTCACACTTAGTAAAAATATTCAAGTGATTTAGGAGTTTAATTTTCCAAGCCCATTGAAAAAATAATTTCTGCTGCTTTGGTAGAAGGAGACTGCTTGTTATCAAGGCCAATAATTTTTAGGATTTTTTTAGTATCTACTGTTTGTGAATTTGCTTTGTTCGGATCAGATATTAGGGCATTCAAGGCGTTCGCAATATTTGTAGCTGTAAAATCTGATTGTATAAATTCTGGAATTACTTCCTTATTGGAAATGATATTTATAATGTTAACATACTTAATTTTTATACAAGCTTTGATAACTAGATAAGTTAAATAATTTAATTTATAGCCAACTACCATGGGTGTACCAGATGCAGCAATTTCAATGGTATTAGTACCGGATTTAGCCAGAGCTAAATCGCTTACTGCAAAACTCTTAAGTTTTTCCGTGCTAAATATAAAATCAAATTTTGCACCTACCAAATATTTGTTAATAAGATTTACATGTAATTCATTAGGTTGGATAAATATTGCAGTTAATCTAGTTGTTGAAGATAAAATATCTAATGCTTCTCTAATTATCGGTATATGCCTTGATATTTCAGATTTTCTACTACCAGGAGTAATTGCTATTATTTTTTGGTTATCGGGAATGTTAAAATCGTGTCTTAAATCCTTAGATTTATCATAAAAATCTTGTTCTAGAGCGGGATAACCGATAAATTCAGAGCTTAACCCATATTCGGTAAAATAAGGTGGTTCAAAGGGAAGTAATGTTAGTAGTTTATCGTAAACTTTAGAATATTTTTTTGCCCTTCCTTCTTTATATGCCCAAACAGATGGGGCAACAACATGTACTAATTTTATTTCCGGTGCAAGCTTTCTAACTTTAGCAGCTACTCTGAAAGTAAAACCGGGAGAATCAATTGTTACCAGGATTTTAGTGCCGCTATTTACGATATCATTTACAGTCTCGTTAATGAGTTTGTTGATGTGGAAAATATGTGGTAATACCTCAAAAAAACCCATTAAATTTATCTGTTCAAAGTCAAAAAGCGATTTAATTCCGGCTAATTTCATTTGCGGTCCGCCAATGCCGTAAAAAGAAATATTTTTACCCCTATCAGAATTAATTTTTTTGATCGATTTAATTATTTGGGCACCAATAAAATCGCCAGAATTTTCTCCAGCTATAAAATAAAATTTCATATATTATCAGTTTTTATCTTTTTTAGAATTACATAAACTGTAATTTAGATCCAGTATTTCCGATTCTATACCAAGGCAATGTAAAACACTATGGAATATGTAGTCATGCGAAATTATTTGCCCCTTATGGCTATCTACTGCATTTACCAATTCGGGGTAGTTTTTTTTGAAACTGTCAGAAAACCATACCATAAAAGGTATTTCTTTTTGCTCCGGGGCAAACTCAGAACCATGACCTAATCTTCCGTTTTCTCCAAGTGATTCCCCATGATCGGAAGCAAAAATTAAAAAGGCATTTTTGTTTTTTAATAGATCGATTAAATTAGCTAAAAAAAAATCAGTGTACAGAATTGAATTGTCGTAACTATTGATTAATTCTTCTTTAGTACAACTTGCTTGGTCTATTTTAGCATTTTTTTTTTGCGTTGGATTAAATTTAGTAAATTCTTCAGGGTATCTTGAAGCATAATTCCAGTGACTGCCGGAGAGTTGAACGGTAATAAATTGCCTGCCTTGTTTTTCGAGAAGTTTTTCAATATATGGTAGCATCAAACCGTCATGTGAATTCATACTGTACAGTAATGATCCACCAGGAATTATAGAAAATTTTACCTCGTCGTATAAAGTGCTGGTGCTTTCATAGTACCCACTTATAGATTGGGTGCTTATCCAAGTAGTGTCGTAGCCAAGAGCTGTTAAAACTGAAAGAAAGCCTGTTTCTGATTTTACTTTATCGATATTTTGCTCATTATGCCTGGAGAATAGGCATGCTATGGAAAGATGAGTCGTGTTATCACACGAGCGTCCTTCAAAGGAATATAAATTATTTATTTTTTTTAGGTTTGGGGTAGTGTCTCTTTCATACCCATTAATACCAAAATTGCTATACCTTGCAGATTCTCCTATTACCAAAACCCCAACTATATCTTCTTTATTATTTATAATTTGAAAGCTGAATTCCTTGCTAATGTCCTGACGTACATGATCTTTATTGCCAAAAAAGTAAACATAACTATTGTGAAGGTATTGTAGGGGAAAATAGCTTTTTAAAATTTTAAACTGAGGAGAAATAATATTATTAATCGCTACAAATAAACATAATGCTGTTAACATTCTTGAAAAAAAAGATTTAGTAGTTTGTGGGTTAAAATGCTTTATTCCAAATATACAAATTGATAAACTGAATATTATCCATATAATGACTCTGGTGCTAATTAACTCCGATATTTCAGAGATTTCGGTGCCATAAATAGCGGGCATCATTTTTTCTGTCGGTGCTACTCCAAGATAAAATAGGTAGTAACTGGCGATTGCTCCGGTAAAAAAGAGAAAAATTGATCCTATAATGAATATTAGGCGGTGGATTGCTAGCCCAAAAAAGAAAATAAAAGTTGCAATATAAGTGTAAATAAATTGCTTCAATAATTCAAATACGGCGCTAACAAATGACACTTGATAGTATTCGTATTTGTACAATACAACACTTGTATTAAACATTAAACAGTATATAAGTGCAAAGGTAAGGGCTGTGCTAACCAAAGATACGTCTAGTTGTTTTTGAATGGATTTAATCATATTAACGTTTTTAAGCTATTTTTTATAAGGTTTACTACCATGATCATAAACTCTCTGCAAGAGTTTTATAGTTTTTTTGAAATAAGCAAACCTTTACTGGCGATTGATTATGGTAATAAAAAAATAGGCCTTGCTATTTCTAGTCCCGATCATAGAATAGCTATGCCTCATTCAATAATAGCAGTAAATAACGATAGGGAAAAGCTAGATCGTATTATTGATTTTAGTGTAAAATACAATATATGTGCAATCGTTGTGGGATTACCGGTAAATATGGATGGTACTAGTAGTAGTCAGGCGAAAATAGTTAATAACTTTGTTAATAAATTGATTAAGAAAACTAATTTACCGGTATATTTACTAGATGAGCGTCTAACTTCCAGGGCCGCAGATAGTATGTTAAAAAATATGGGTCTTAACAGAAGACAAAGAAATGAAAGAGATGATATGGTTGCTGCTAGTATGATTTTAGAAACAGCCCTGGAATCAGTAAAAAAATTGTGATTTAGCTTGAAAACAAGAATATTGTTATATATTTTACATACGTTTTATATTTCTTTTCTTGACAGTAAGGAGATAACTATGTATCTTTTTCCGGAGAATTAAGTTTTATATTTTATCAAATAAGAATAGGGATTAAACATGTCTCGTAGGTGCGAATTAACAGGTGTTGGAGTACAATTCGGTAATAATGTATCTCACTCGCAAAGAAAAACTAGAAGGCGTTTTGAGCCTAACATTAAAATTGTTAAGTGCCGCAGTGAATTAACGGGTCAAGAATATAAACTGAAAGTAGTTGCAAGATGCTTGCGTAGTATTGAAAAAGCAGGAGGTTTTGATACCTATATGCTAAGCGCAAAAGTTTGTAAAATGTCTGATAACGCCAAATCTATTAGAAAGGAAATTAAAAAAGTAAAAGATAAGGTAGAAGTATGAAAAAAGACACTCATCCAAAGTATCAGGCCTTAAAAATCAAAATCGGTAAAGATGAGTTTTTGACTTCTTCTACTCTAACAAGCGGTGAAATTCTAATGGACGTAGATTTTCGTAAACACCCAGCTTGGAATAAGTCGACTCTTAATGTGGTAAATCAGTCTAATAAAAATGTCAGCGATTTTAACAAAAAATTCGCAGGCTTATCTTTTGGCGTAAAAAAGAATTAATTATCATTATGTTCTTTAGCTTTGGCTTTTTAGGCCAAAGCCCAGAGTTTTTTGTTAGGTAAGGACTCTGATATCAACAAAACTGTCAATAAAACTGTCAATTGTTATAAATTTCTACTAATTTAAATTATTTAAAAGTTATTTTAGGGTATAACCTATTAGCCCTTTTTTCTATCGTTAAAGAGTACGTCGCTTGAGTTTTAAAGTGTATATTATAGCCTTAATTGATTTAAATAGAGGATCTATAGGACGCTTTATAGATAGAGAAACAAAGAAATCGTCTTCGATTTTCTTTAGTTTAATTATTCATCGAGTTTAAATTTTCCAGATTTTAATATTTATAGGTATCTTTATTTCTCTAAATCCTATTGATGAAAGTTAAAATTTGGATTACGATCCAAAATTATTCATAAGGTATAACACTATTTAATAAAAAGGGATGGAATGTTAAAAAAAGTAGCCTTTACTATGTATCCAGTTAATGATCTGGAAAGAGCAAGAAATTTTTACGAACAAATATTAAATTTAAAAGCTACTGCAATTTATCCTCAAAAAGCAGGTGGATCATGAATTGAATATGACTTACCACAAGGGGGGCTGTTTTGCGATAACAGATATGTTAGAAAATATTACCCCATCTTCTTCATCAGGAGGTTCAATTGCTTTTGAAGTAGATGATCTTGACAGACTAGTTAGTGAACTCAAAGAAAAAAATATAGAGTTTAAATTAGATAATATAGTAACCCCTGTATGCAAAATGGCTGTTATCTTAGATTCAGAAGGTAACGCTTTAACGCTCCACCAATTAACAAAGAGCTGATAAAATTTAACTCACTTACTACTTACGATTTTTGTTTTTATTGAATAAATAATCGTATATGAACATAGCAGCTCCTATAGTAATAAAGCTGTCAGCAAAGTTGAACGCCGGAAAACTAAATTCTTGATAATTGAAATAAATAAAATCAAAAACAGCGCCCCGAATTATTCGGTCAATCAAGTTGCCGAGGGCGCCGCCAATAATAAAACCTAATCCGTAAAGAGATAATTTTGATTCAGATTTAAGTAATAAATTGATTAGATATATTACAATAAAACTATTTAAGATAAGTAATGCGTAGTTACTATATTGGTAATATTGTTTAAAAAGCCCAAAACTGATACCATAATTCCAGGCGTATACCAGATCTAGAAATGGTAGAACTTCAAGAATAAATCGTGGCTGTGTTTTTAGGTAAGAAATTAGATAAGTTTTGCTTATCTGGTCCAGCGTAATTAATATTAACACGGTTAATGAATAGCTTATAAATTTTTTCATTTTTAGTGTTATATTTTAGCGGCTAAAATAATCTAACTTCTTTTATATCATTGGCAGCAATTTCAGTACCACCATCAAGTTTCGATTCCAGGCGTGATAATTGGTTTTTAAATTTATTAAATTTAGCAAGTTCCATACCTGTTAACTGTATGCTAGGAGTAGATTTGAAATTTGCTGGATTGATTTGCTTACCATTTTCTCTTACTTCATAATGCAAGTGAGCGCCAGTAACATTACCACTAGTTCCTACAAAAGCAATCGTATCCCCTTGTTTAACTCTTGAACCTTTTTTTAAGCCCGTTGCAAATCTTGAAGTATGAGCATACGCGGTAGAGAGTTTATTATTATGCTTCAGTACTACTATTCTGCCATACCCAGAGATCCATCCTATGAACTCTACCGTGCCATTACCGGCAGCATATATTGGGGTCCCTACAGGAGCTGCGAAATCTACGCCCTTATGCATAGCTCCATAACCATGCACAGGATGAGAATGTCTATAACCGAATTTTGATGATATTCGCACTACTTTTATTGGTGTTTTAAGCAATGTACCTTTTGTGCTTTCTCCTTTTTCAGAAAAAAATTCATAATTTTCTTTTTGACCAGTTGGAGAATATTTATAGATTCTATACTCATTCCCTTGAGTTTGAATAGAAGCATATATAATATCTCCGTGATGAGATAATTTACTATCTGAAGTTACGAATTTTTCGGTAATTACTGTTATTTTGTCTCCGCGTTGGATTTGCCTTTGGAAGTCAATTTGGTGACTATAGGTGTTTATAAGGCTAATTATAGTGGTACTGGATAGCCCGGCCTGTTTTAAAGAAGAAATAACATTTGAATCTACCGTTGTTTCATATTTTGTAACTAATTTTGTTAACGGTACTGAATTAATTTCGGTAGAAAAATCATCGCCGGATTTGATAATATTAATGGATTTTATATTATCTATTTCAAATGAAACTAAACTTAAGCTTTTTTCTTCTTTAGCTAATTCTTCTTCTCCGTTTTCAACAAGATTCAGAGTGTATTCAAACGTGATTTTTTTACCTACCTTTAACAGAGTTAAATTGTTAGATGCCGCTATTTTAGTGATTTTTTGTATATCTTCGTTACTTATATTTTCTCGTTTTAATATGGCGTTTAGAGTGTCACCTTTTTCTATGGTAACTGTATTAACTGTATTTTCTGAAACTTCTTCCTCGGCTTCTGTTGTAGTAGTTCTTGGAGTTAACAAAGAAAATGACATATTATATACGTATATGTTAGCTCCCAGTAAAAATAAGGCAATTAGGAATAGCGAAACAAAAATAGAAAATCTCCTGATGGAATAATCAAAAAATACATAAAGTGGCTGTATTAGGATATTTTTAAGGGTATTGACCATAATATAACAAATCTTGTTTATTTGGAATTAACTTGAGGTCTCTTATAGAGAGCTAATTTACGAAAGTACTTTGACCAATCTAAAGTACTTTTTTCTAATTACAAATAGAAATTTCATATTTTTTACAGTGTTTGCTTTTATGAGTTCATATTTTTAGTCTTTTTAACAGACATAGCTTATGTAATATTGAACTTAAATATTAGTATGATACTTAATTTCTAAGCCACATTGGTAAAATTG